>JBAREU010000027.1:0-12966 GCA_049796515.1 Solirubrobacterales bacterium | reverse complement strand
GCCTCGGCGATCGCCTCGTCCCACTCGACGGCGCCGCCGCGCAGGCGCGGCCCGCTCACTCGCTCCTCCGCCGCAAACATCTCGAAGCCGTAGCGGCCGCGGTCGCAGAGCCAGCCGTCGTCGACGTCGGAGTTGTCGCGGGCGATCACCCGCTTCACCTGCTCGTCGCGGACGGTGAAGCTGACGTTGCACTGGCTCGGGCAGAGGGTGCAGACCGAGCCCGCCTGCTCGATGTCCCAGGGCCGGGCGCGGAAGCGGTAGGTGTAGCTGGTCAGCGCCCCAACCGGGCAGAGGTCGGTGATGTTGCCGTGGAAGGGGTCGACGTAGGGGCGGTCGTCGAAGGTGCCGACGAAGGTGCGGTCGCCGCGCTCCAGCAGCTGCAGCTGGGAGTCCTCGGAGATCTCCTGGCTGAAGCGCACGCAGCGGTAGCAGAGGATGCAGCGCTCGCGGTCGATCGCGACCAGGGGCGAGAGCTCGACCGGCTTCTCGAAGTGCCGCTTCTGATCGGTCATCCGGCTCTTGCCGGGACCCCAGCCTTGCGTGATGTCCTGCAGCGGGCACTCGCCGCCTTTGTCGCAGACGGGGCAATCGAGCGGGTGGTTGACGAGCAGGAACTCGACCACGGCGCTCTGCGCGTGCTTGACCTGGTCGGTACGGGTGTGGACGACCATGCCGTCGCGGACCGGGGTCGAGCAGGAGGTCTGCAGTTTCGGGATCCCCTCGACCTCGACCAGGCACATACGGCAGGCGCCGACCGGGTCGCCGAGTTTGGGCTCGTAGCAGAAGACCGGGATCTCGACGTCGCCGCGCTTGGCGGCGTCGTGCAGCATCTCGCCCTCGGTTGCGGCGACCTCGCGGCCGTCGATCACGATCGTCACCTCGCGGCTCATGCGGCCACCGCCTGTGCGGATTCGATTGCGGCCTCGAACTCGGGCCTGAACTTCTTCACCATCGCGCTCACCGGCATCGCCATCGAGTCGCCGAGAACGCAGAGGCAGTGACCCATGATGTTGTCCTGGACCGAGCTGATGATGTCCAGGTCCATCGGCGTCGCCTCGCCGCGCACCACCCGTTCCAGCATCTTCACCGTCCAGTTGGTGCCCTCCCTGCACGGCGTGCACTTGCCGCAGGACTCGTGGTGGTAGAAGCGCGCCGTACGCAGCGCCATGTGCGGGATCGAGACCGTGCCGTCGGCGACGATGATCGAGCCCGAGCCGAGCATCGAGCCGGCCTCGGCCATCGCCTCGAAGCTGTAGGGGAGGTCGAGCCCCTCTTCGGCGGTGAGCACCGGGGCGGAGGAGCCGCCGGGGTAGAAGGCCTTCACCTCACGCCCCGCGAGCGGCCCGCCGGCGAGGTCGTAGATCAGCTCACGCGTCGGGATGCCCAGCTCGACCTCGTAGTTGCCGGGCCGTCGCACGCCGCCGGAGACCGAGACGACCTTGGTGCCGGGCGACTGCTCGGTGCCGTAGCCGCGGAACCACTCGGCGCCGTGGGCGACAATCCGCGGCACGTTGGAGAGGGTCTCGACGTTGTTGATCAGGGTCGGTCCGCCGTAGAGGCCCTGCACCGCCGGGAAGGGGGGCTTCAGCCGCGGGTTGCCGCGCTTGCCCTCGAGCGCGTCGAGTAGCGCCGTCTCCTCGCCGCAGATGTAGGCACCGGCGCCGCGGTGGACGATCAGCTCGAGGTCGCGGCGGCTGCCGAGGATGTCCTCGCCCAGGTAGCCCGCCTCGTAGGCTTCGGCGACCGCTGCGTCGAGAATGTCGGCCTGCAGGTCGTACTCGCCGCGGATGAAGATGAAGGCGCGGCCGGCGTCGGCGGCGATCGCAGCGATCGCGATTCCCTCGATCAGCTGGTGGGGGTTGCGCTGCATCAGCTCGCGGTCCTTGAAGGCGCCCGGCTCGGACTCATCGGCGTTGCAGCAGAGGTACTTGGCCATCTCGCCGCGCGGAAGGAAGGAGGCCTTTTTGCCCATCGAGAAGCCGGCGCCCCCGCGGCCACGCAGGCCGGAGTCTTCGAGGTCCTTGAGGATCTCCTCGGCCTCCATCTGGCGGTAGGCCTTCTCCAAGGTCGCGTAGCCGCCGTAGCCCTTGTAGCCGTCGATGGTGCGCAGCGCCGGGTCCTCGGCGTGCTCGAACAGGAGGCGCGTCTCAGGCATCCCGACCCCCGTTCCCGTCCGCCCACGCCAGGTCAGCCGCCAGCGGCCGCTTCTCCAGTGCCTTGTCGGGCAGAACGTCCTCGCCGGCCAGCAGCTGGTCGATCGCCGTCTTCGCCTCCGCCGTCTCGAGCGGGCCGAAGTAGCGCTCGTCGATCGAGGCCATCGGCGCGATGTCGCAGGCGCCGAGGCACTCGAAGCCGGTGACGAGGACGTCCTCGCGACCTGCGGCCGCGGCTTGGAAGGCGTCGAGCAGCTCGTCGGCGCCGCGCATCCAGCAGCTGATGTTGGTGCAGACGTGGACTTTGTGCGAGCCGACGGGCTCGGTGTGAAGCAGGTCGTAGAAGGAGGCGACCGACTCCAGGTAGGCGGGGGTGACCCGCATCACCGCCGCCGCCTGCCGGATCCCCTCCGGCGTGCACCAGCCGTAGAGCCGCTGCACCGCCCACAGCGCCGGGATCGAGACCGAGTGCCGGTCGGGGTAGCGCCCCATAATGGTCTCGATCCGCTCGCGCAGCTCGGGCGGGCAGTCGACTTCGTGCAGCTCGGGGATCGCCTCCGGGCGGCGCCCGGGCACACGCCCTTCGCTGACCGCGGGATCGACGGGGAGCTCGCTCACCGGTCAACCCCGCCCAGGATCGGGTCGAGCATGCCGAGGCTGACGATCATGTCGGCGACGTAGCTGTCCACCGACATGTCCTTGAAGGCCTGCAAGTTGACGAATGAGGGGTCGCGGTAGTGGACCCGGGCCGGCTTCGAGGAGCCGTCGGCGAGGACGAAGCAGCCGAGCTCGCCGCGCGGCGACTCGATCGCGTAGTAGACCTCGCCGGCCTCGACCCGGTAGCCCTCGGTAACCAGCTTGAAGTGGTGGATCAGCGACTCCATCGAGGTCGGGAGCTCGGAGCGCGGCGGCAGCACGTACTTGCGGTCGTCGGCGATGAAGGGGCCATCGGGCAGCCGGTCGAGCGCCTGCTCGACGATCCGCACCGACTCGACCATCTCGGCGACTCGCACCCGGTAGCGGTCGTAGTTGTCGCCGACCGTGCCGACCGGCACCTTGAAGTCCAGCTCGGGGTAGGCGAGGTAGTCGAAGGTCTTGCGCAGGTCCCAGGGCTCACCCGCGGCGCGCAGCAGTGGCCCGGTGACGCCCAGCTCCAGCAACCGCTCGCGCGAGACGATCCCGGTGCCTTTGGTGCGCGAGAGGAAAACCTCGTTGCGGTCGAGCAGCGCTTCGTACTGGCCCACCCGCACCGGCATGTCGGCGACGAAGCTGCGCAGCTTCTCCTCGAAGCCGAGGGGGATGTCCTCGATCACGCCGCCGACCTGGAAGTAGCGCGTGTGCATCCGTTGCCCGGTGGCCATCTCGAACAGGTCGAGGATCCGGTCGCGCTCGCGGAAGCAGTACCAGAGCATCGAGATCGCGCCGAGGTCGAGCGCCGTCGTCCCCAGCCAGACCAGGTGCGAGTGGATCCGGTTGAGCTCGAGGAAGATCGTGCGCAGGTACTTGGCCCGGGGCGGGATCTCAAGGTCGACGAGGCGCTCGACCGCGCCGCAGAAGGCCTCCATCTGGAAGAAATAGGAGACGTAGTCCATCCGCTCGACGAACGGGATGACCTTCCAGTAGCTCTTGTCCTCGCAGGACTTTTCGATCCCGGTGTGGACGTAGCCGATCACCGGCCGCAGGTCGCGCACCGTCTCGCCTTCGAGATCGACGATCAGGCGCAGCACCCCGTGGGTCGCGGGATGGTGCGGCCCGATGTTGATCGTCATCACCTCGGTGTCGAGCTGTGCCTCAGCCATAGTTCCGCTCGTTGTAGGTGAACGTCACCGGCTCGCCGCCGATCGGGAAGTCACGCCGCTGAGGCCAGCCGACGTAGTCCTCGGGCAAGAGGATCCGGGTCAGGTTCGGGTGTCCCCTGAAGACGATGCCGAAGAAGTCGAAGACTTCGCGCTCTTGGAACTCGGCGGTCGGGAACAGCTCCACGCAGGAGTCGAGCTCGGGCAGGGAGTCGGCCCCCGGGTCCGCCAGCATCGCTTTCACCCGCAGCCGCTCGACTCGGTCGCGATTCAGCAGCTCATAGTGCACCGCGAAGCGTGGTTGAGCTGGGAGGTAGTCGGCGGCATGGAGGCTCGAGAGGAAGCGGTAGTTCTGGCCCGGGGCGTCGCGCAGCCAGGTGAGCACGGCGAGGATCTGGGCCGGGTCGGCGACCAGCGCCGGCTGGCCGCGGTCGAAGCTGGTGTCGAGCACCGCGCCGGGGTGGTCCTGCTCGATCTCCCCCCGGATCAGCTCGAGTCCGGGGGCATCAGGCAAGGATCAGCCCCCGCGCTTCCTCGTAGGCCACGGCCGCTTCGGGGCTCGGTTCACTGCGTGGGCCGCCGCGCGCCCACTCCTCGGTGCCGGCCGCGTTGTAGCGCTGGCGCCAGCCCTGGTCGGGGTTGCCCTTGATCTTGCGCTGCAGCTTGGTGAAGCCGTAGAGGACCGCCTCCGGGCGGGGCGGGCAGCCGGGGATGTGGAGGTCGATCGGCATGAACTTGTCGGCGCCCTGGACCACTGCGTAGTTGGAGAACATGCCGCCGCTGGAGGAGCAGGCGCCCATCGAGATCGCCCATTTCGGCTCCAGCATCTGGTCGTAGAGGCGGCGGACGACCGGCGCCATCTTGATCGAGACCCGGCCCGAGAGGATGATCATGTCGGCCTGGCGCGGCGAGGCACGCAACGCCTCGGCGCCGAAGCGGGCGAGGTCGTAGCGAGCGGTGACCAGCGAGATCGGCGCCTCGATCGCGCAGCAGGCGAGGCCGAAGGTGAGCGGGAAGCACGAGTTCGCCCGTGCCCAGCCGAGCATCTTCTCGAAGTTGGTCATCACCACCTTCTCCTCGACGTAGCGCTCCAGCTCCTCGCCCTCGAGGTCGCCGCGCAGCATGTCGCGGGCGCGCAGCTGCCGCTCGCGCATCGTCTGTCGCTCTACCTCCAATCCAGTGCCCCCTTTCGCCAGACGTAGACGAAGGCGATCAGCAGGAGGACGACGAAGACGACCAGCTCGCCGAGGACGAAGAGGCTGTCGGCGTCCTTGAGGATCACCCCGATGGGGTAGAGGAAGACGACCTCGATGTCGAAGAGGATGAAGAGCATCGCCACCAGGTAGAAGCCGATCCCGAAGCGCATCCCGCCCGAGGGCTCGACCGGGATGCCGGACTCGTACGGCTCGCCCTGGCGGCGGCTCGCCGCCGTCGGCCGCTTCGGCCGCTTCGGGCCGATCACGTGGTTGAGCAGTACGAACGCGGTGCCGACGCCGAGGCCGAGCAGGGCGAAGACGAGTATCGGGAGGTAGCTCTTCAGCATTTGGGTGTGGACGGCGGTCGGTTCGGCGGCGCTCCCCGCGCCTCGCCGTAACCGCCTGCACTCGCTGTTATACACCCACCTTGTGACAACTTGCTACATAGTGATTTTCCGCATCAACAAGCGGAATCCCGACCCTTTCAGGCGGATATAGGGCGATGGTTGCGATCCATCTCATCGTCGGCTGCGCGCTGATCGCGCTCAACCTCGCCGCCTTCGCTTTCGGCGGCGTCGCATGGTTGCGCAACCGCCCCTCGGTTCCCTTCTGGTACCTGCTCCGCGCCGCCCAGGGCGCCGTCTTCCTCCAGGCCCTGCTCGGCGGTCTGCTCGTCTTCACCGGCCACGAACAGAGCGACGAACTCCACTACCTCTACGGCATCCTCCCCCTCGTCGTCTCCTTCCTCGCCGAGGGCGCCCGCGCCGGCGCCGCCCAGCGCGAGCTCGGTGAGCTCGACTTCGAATCCCTCCCGGCCGACGAACAGCAATCCCTCGCCCTGGCCATAGTCCGTCGCGAGATGGGCATCATGGCCGTCAGCTGCGGGGTCATTCTCTTCCTGGGGCTGAGAGCTGCCGGTACCAGCGGCGCGTTCTAGCTTCGCCCACGACCAGGAAGCCCGCGACCGCGAAAAGCAGGACGGTGCCGGCTAAGGTCAGGATCGTGCGTATGTCGGCGATCTGAAGACTCGCCCCGAGAACGGCCAGGGCGCCAGTGACCAGGACCCCCTTGTGCGACCAGGCCTGGCGGCGAATCGCCGGCGTGCCGATCGCGGCAACGGCGCCCAGCACGGCGAGCGCTGACAACGACCAGCGCCCCAGAGCATCGATCTGGTCGTAGGGGAAGTGCCTGGGCTGAAAAGAAGACTCTTCCACCTCCGCTTCCGGGACTTCGCCGTCGTCGGGGGACCGGGTATAGCCGGGGACGTCGCTCTTGGAGACCACACCCGGTTCTTGGCAGCCGATATGGCGGAGGTGTTCACCCCCGGCTGTGAAGGCCTCCGCGAACACGACCGCGTCGGCCTGTGTCCTGGGCACCAGCGGAGCCTTGGCGTGTCCCCGCTCGTCCTCGAAGATGATGCTTCCATTGCTGTGGACCCGAACGTCCCATGCCGGGTGGCGGTCGCGACTGATCGTGCTGATGAAGATCAGCCTTCCGGGTGGCATCCGGCCCAGGTCCAGCTTGCGGGCTTCCCCGGTGTTTACCGAGACCGCCTGTTCGCAGTCGACCGAGACCTGCACGGTGCCCTCGACATTTGAGATGTCGACTACGACGTGGGGCTGAGTGCTCAGAACGGTCTCCCTGTCCTCTAGAAGCCTGAGCCCCAGGAGGCCTATCAGCAGCAGGAGGAGCCCGACGGCGATCTCCGAGCGGCGCCGTTTCAGCATCGTTTGCCGTCGGCGGGTTTCCCTTGCAGGGTTACGCTGAAGTTGATCGTCTGCACCTTGAACTCGATGCCACGGCTCGAGCCGGCCAGCTCCAGATTCGTCGCCAGCTCGTAGGTCTTGTCGCACTCCGGTAGGGAGCGGAGGGATAGCCTCCCTTCGAACGCGCCGGCGTGGGACCGGCTGCCCCTGACGAGGAAGAGGCTTTCGGCCTGACTTTGCAGGAGGACGCTCATCCTTCCCGGAAGCGGAGCGGGCGCGACCCCACAACGCGCCCCGGCGGGATGGGTCGAGGGGTCGAATAGCCTGAGCAGAGCGGTGTAGGACGAGCTGTTTCCGTTGCTGGTGTCCTCGGTGGCGGCATGGAAGCGATATTCGCCCGGACAGGGGATTCGCGAGATGCGCGTGTCGACCTTGAAAGCGGCCGGTTCCTCGCGGTCGACGCTCCTACCTCGTAGGGCGAGGGTGGGGCGCATCGGGTCCGTCCGGACGACCGTCAGGCCGATCGTGACGCTGGTGTCGCTGGAGGACTGCCCCAGCAATGGGGAGAAGGGGGCGGCGATCTCAAGGGGTCGGTCATCCGTTGTGACCCGACCCAGCGCAAACGTTGTTGCCGGCAGGGTCAGCGTGGACGCAAGCGCTGCCAGGCCACCACACGCGAGCAGCCGTAGCCCACCCCGAATGAAAACATTGTCCTTCGTAACTCTCCTTGCCCCACGTGCCGATTCCCAACCAGCGCCTGCACTGTACCGTGATGCGTCTGGAACTGTGTTGTCTCCAGGTTGATCTGAGCTGCCGGCACCAGCGGCGCGTTCAGGCCTCGAAGCTCACGTATCCTGCGGCCGATGCTCGACCACGTCGGAATCGAGGTCAGCGACCTCCAGCGCAGCAAGGCTTTCTACGAAGAGGCTCTGGAGCCACTTGGGATCGGGTTGCTGATGGAGTTCGAGGGCGCCGCCGGGCTCGGCAAGGAGACCGAGCACGGCCCCAAGCCCTTCTTCTGGATCTATGCCCGCGGTCGTCCCACCGTCAGCGGCGCCCACGTCGCCTTCGGCGTGCGCGACACCGAGCGGGTCGATGCCTTCCACGCCGCCGCCCTGGCGGCGGGCGGCACCGACAACGGCGCCCCGGGTCTGCGCCCGATCTACCACCCCGGCTACTACGGCGCCTTCGTCCTCGACCCCGACGGCAACAACGTCGAGGCCGTTTGCCACCGCGCCGCCCAGGGCTGACCCAACTTCGATCTGCGCGACGAGAGCATTGGATACCATATGGTCAATGGCACGCACCCAGACGCTCGTACAGCTCAGCGACGAGCTCTTGCGGCGGTTGGATGAGCGAGCAGCGCGGGAGGGTCGGTCGCGCTCGGCGCTGATCCGCGATGGGATCGAGGAGTACCTCTTCGACGAGGAGGAGGCTCGGATCGACCGCGAAATCAGGGAGGGCTACGAACGGATTCCGGTGACCGAGGAGGAGATGGCGTGGGCAGAACGCCAAGCGCGGGAAATGATCCGGGAAGAGCCTTGGTGACCCGCGGAGACATCTGTTGGTGCGACCTTCCGGAGGAGGGACGCCGCCCGGTCCTCGTGCTGACTCGCGCGACGGCAATCCCGATTCTTCAGCGCGTGCTTGTGGTGCCGTTGACGACGACGATTCGCGGCCTTCCCACTGAGGTTCCCCTCGGCGAGGAGGACGGCCTGCCCGCGGAGTGCGTCGCCAGCTTCGACAACGTGGGACAGGTCACTCGTGCCCTCCTCAGCGAGCCAATAACGAGTCTCGCCGGCAAGCGCATGAACGAGGTCTGCCGCGCCCTGGCGATCGCCACGGGCTGCGACCTGCGCGCTTCTCGCGCGTAAGCGAGCGAGAAAGCGCCGGGCCTCAGCCCAGCGGCCGGTAATCGCCCGCGTGGAAGACGAGCGGGTCGCCCTCGCTCGTCTCCAGCCCGGTCACCTCGCCGGTGACGATCACGTGGTCGCCGCCGGCGATCACGTCGCGCAGGTCGCAGGCGACGAAGGCGAGGGCGTCGTCGATCGCGGGGATGCCGTCGCGCTCGCTCCAGGCGATGCCCTCCCACTTGTCCGCCACCGGCGCCTTGGTGGCGAAGGTGCGGGCGATCGGTTCCTGGCCGGCGTGCAGGACGCTGATCCCGAAGCGGTTGGCCGCCTGCACGGCGAGCAGGGTGCGCGAGCCGCGGTCGAGGCAGGCCAGCATCAACATCGGCTCGATCGAGAGCGAACTGACCGCGTTGGCCGTCGCCCCGGCCGGCCCATCCGCCCCCGAGGCGGTCACGACGGTCACCCCGGTGGGCAGCATCCCCATCGCGGCGCGAAAGCTGGCAGGGTCTGGGGGACTCATCGCTGGTCCGGACAATATGATGCGCGCCGCGTGCGACCTGTACTTGCCATAGCCGTTGCGGCCCTGGCCGCTCTCGCCCTCGCCGCCTGCGGTTTCGGCGAGGAGGGCATCTCGATCTCCAAGGACGACCCCAACTACAACGGGGCGGTGCTCTTCTCCACGCATTGCAGCGGTTGCCACACGTTGAGCGCCGCTGGCACGCAGGGAACCGGGAACCGCAGCGCGCGCACGCAGGGTCCGAACCTCGACCAGCGAACCGAGACTTATGAGGATGCTCTCTTCGCGATCCAGAACGGCGGCTTCTCCGGGGCGATCATGCCGCAGAACATCGTCGTCGGTGACGAGGCTGAGGCGCTCGCCCGCTTCGTTGCCAAGTACGCGGGCAGCGAAGCAGGAGAACCACCCCGCCCCGGCAACTCTTCGCCCTAGCGGGAATCCCCAATGCTCGACCTAAAGCTGATCCGCTCCGAGCCTGAGCGGGTCAAGGCGGCCCTGGCCCGCCGCGGCGCCGACGAGGACGTCGACGCGTTGCTGGCGCTCGACGCACGCCGTCGCGAGCTGTTGCCGGAGGTCGAGGGTGCGCAGGCCAAGCGCAAGTCCCTCTCCAAGCAGATCGGCGAGGCGAAGCAGCGCGGTGGGGACGCGGAGGCGCTGATGGAGACCGTGCAGGGGCTCAAGGATCGGATCGAGGCCGGCAAGGCCGAGTTGGAGACGGTGGAAGCCGACCTCGAGCAGGTCGCCGCCGCGCTGCCCAACCTGCCGGACCCCGACGCGCCCGATGGGATGACCGAGGAGGATGCCGTCGTCCTGCGCGAGTTGGGGGAGCGGCCGAGCTTCGACTTCGAGCCGCGCGACCATCTCGAGATCGGCACCGAGCTGGGTCTGATCGACATGGAGTCGGCTGCAAAGCTCTCCGGCTCGCGCTTCGCCTACCTCAAGGGCGACCTGGTGCTGCTCGAGCTGGCCCTGGTCCGCTTCGCGCTCGACCTCGTCCGCGGCGAGGGGCACGAGCCCGTGGTGCCACCCGTCCTGGTCCGCGAAGAGGCGCTCTACGGCACCGGCTTCCTGCCCGGCGACCGCGATCAGATCTACGAGGTGCCGAAGGACGACCTCTTCCTGGTCGGCACCTCGGAGGTCGCGCTCGCCGGCCTGCACGCCGACGAGATCCTCGAAGCCGAGCAGTTGCCGCTGCGCTATGCCGGCTTCTCGACCTGCTTTCGTCGCGAGGCCGGCGCCGCCGGCCGCGACACGCGCGGGATCTTCCGCGTCCACCAGTTCGACAAGGTCGAGATGTTCTCGTTCGTCGAGCCATCCGAGTCGGCCGCGGAGCACGAGCGGCTGCTGGCGATCGAGGAGCGGATCCTGTCCGCGTTGGAGATCCCCTACCGCGTCGTCAACGTCGCCGCGGGAGACCTCGGTGCCCCGGCGGCGAAGAAGTACGACTGCGAGGCGTGGATCCCGAGCCAGGATCGCTACCGCGAGCTGACTTCCTGCTCAAATACGACTGACTATCAAGCGCGGCGTCTCAATTGTAGGTATCGGCCTGCCGATAACGAAGCAATTCAGGCTCTACACACGCTAAACGGGACGGCTATAGCCGTGGGAAGAACGATGATCGCGTTGATTGAGAACCGCCAGGATCGGGAAGGCGGTTTCACCCTACCCAATATTCTGTATCCATATGGCTCCCCTGAAAGAATTGCTGCACGATGAGCGCCGCCGTCCGCGACGCTAAGCGAGTCGTCCTCTGCGACGACCACGAGATCGTCCGCGACGCGATCAAATCGCGGATGGCCAACTCGAACACGCTGCAGATCGTCGGCGAGGCATCGAACGGCCGCGACGTCGTCGACGTCGTCAAGGAACTCGAGCCCGACGTCCTGATCATCGACGTCGAGCTGCCCAAACGCGATGGGATCGAGGCGACCAAGGAAGTGCTCAAGGTCCGGCCGCGGACCAAAGTGATCGTCTTCACCGCCCATGCCCAGCCAGACCTGCTCGCCCTTGCTCTGCGGGCGGGCGCCTCCGGCTACGTGCTCAAGTCAGCGCCGGCCGAGGACATCGCCCGCGCGGTCAAAGCGGTAACCGGCGGTGGCACCTTCCTCGGCGGCGACTTCGCCGGCGGCAAGCCCTCGGAGGTGGAGAAACTGCTCGACCTCTCGCCGCGCGAGCGCCAGATCCTCGAGCTGCTCGCCGAGGGGTTGCGGGTGAAAGAGATCGCCGAGCGGCTCGACCTCAGCCCGGCGACCGTCCACACCCACGTGCGCAACGCGATCGCCAAGCTGGAGGTTGACACCCGCACCGAGGCCGTCGCCCTCGCCGTGCGCTTCAGCTACCTCGGCGCCGGCGGCGGCGTCAAGTAAGCGATTACTCGCCGCGGTCCAGGGTCAATGCGCAGCCGTTGATGCAGTAGCGCTGTCCACCGCGCTCCGGCGGCCCGTCGTCGAAGACGTGGCCGAGGTGGGCGTCGCAGTGCTTGCAGACGACCTCGGTGCGGCGCATCATCAGGTTGTTGTCGGGGCGCAGTTCGACGTGTTCGAGGTTCATCGGCTCGGTGAAGCTGGGCCAGCCGGTGCCTGAGTCGAACTTGGTGTCGGAGGAGAACAGCTCGGCGCCGCAGCAGACGCAGCGGTAGGTACCGTCGGTCTTCTCGTCCCAGTAGGGGCCGGTGAAGGCGCGCTCGGTGCCGGCCTTGCGGGTTACCTCGTATTGCTCGGGGGTTAGTTGGTCGCGCCATTCGGCGTCTGATTTCTTGATTTTCTCCATTGGCTAAGCGTAGAGGGCGCGGGGAGTCGTCTCGTCAGAGCCCAGATTCGCTCGCTGCGCTCGCTCATGATGTTGGTGCCGCTTCGCGGCTGGAATCTCTCGCCGGTGCGCCGCTTCGCGAGGCTCTGTCGAGACGACTCCCCGCGCCCATACGATTCGCCGCCTGTGCAAGAAGCGTTCTACGAGATAGCTGGGGATGGGTTCGTCGCCACTGAGTTGACCCGAGGGCCGTGGGACCCTGGTGCTCAGCATGCTGGTCCTCCGTCAGCTTTGCTCGGGCGCGAGATTGAAAGGGTCGATGGCGGTGAGGGGTTTCAGGTTGCTCGGGTCACCTTGGAGATCTTGAGGCCGGTGCCTATTGGGCCGGTTCGGGTTGAGGCTGAGGTGGTGCGGCCGGGGCGGAGTGTGCAGATGGTCGAGGCGACTCTTTCTGGAGAGGGCGGGGAGCTGATGAAGGCTCGGGCTTGGCGGATCCGGAGCGGGGAGATTGAGATTCCCGATGACGTCCTGACCACTCCGGAGGCGCCGCCGGGGCCTGATGAGGGGGACGTGCCCGAGTTCTTCTCGACCGGGCAGTCGGTCGGTTACCACACGGCGATGGAATGGCGGTCGGTTGGCGGCGGGTTTCTCGAACCCGGACCGGCGACCGTCTGGATGCGGATGGGATGCCAGTTGGTGGCAGGCGAAGAGCCGACGCCGCTGCAGCGGACGCTGGTCGCCGCCGATGTCGGCAACGGGATCAGCGCCGTGCTCGACTGGCGCCGCTACGTCTTCATCAACGTCGACCTCGGCGTCCATCTGGAGCGGATGCCCGAGGGCGAGTGGATCTGCGTCGACGCGGTCACCCTGCCGCAGCCGAACGGGATCGGCACCGCCGAGTCGGTCCTCTCCGATGAGCGTGGCCGCATCGGCCGCGCCGCCCAGGCCCTCCTGATCGCCGAACGCGGACGTGCCGTCACTTGAGCACCCATAGGGG
>JBAREU010000026.1:0-5028 GCA_049796515.1 Solirubrobacterales bacterium | reverse complement strand
CATCCGCGCCCGCCGCCTCGAGTATTTCCACGCGGCGGGTCGAGAAGGCCCGTAGGTGCTCGTCGGCGAAGCCCGCGATCTCTGCGATGCCCTTGCGGGTCGGCTGCCACTCGACGCCGAGGCGGCGGGCCAGCTCGTGACGAAAGTGGGCCTCGTAGATGTAGCTGGCGGTGGTCGCGTGGTCGTAGATCGCCGGGTGGTAGAGGCGGGTCCACTTCCCTTCGGCCCTGGTCGCGTTGGCTACGAGGACGTGGGTGTGCAACTGCGGGTCGCCGTTGCGTGAGGAGCGGTGCCGGTAGGCGGCGGCGAGGTAGCCGTCGCCTTTTAGGAATTCCGAGCCTCCGGCCCCGCGCCGGGTCCAGCACGCCTCGCGCTGCATGTAGTCGAGGGCTGCTCCTACGGCTTCCCGGTGGGCGGCTTGGACTTCGAGCGCGGCGACGGGACCGCCCAGGCCCCACAGTAGGGAGACCGACTTGGGGGCCGAGAAGGTGAGATCGAAACCGGGAACCGAGCCGTTGGACGGGACGCCGCGCATTCCCAACAGCGGCTCCCCGTCCACAGGGTTGCGGCCGGTGAGCATCGCTTCGAGCTGGTCTGCGCCGACCTCGCCCTCAAGGCCCAGGCGCGCGGCGGCGTCGCCGATCCACTCGCCGGGGTCCTCGCCCTCCCCGGTGTAGTAGTCCTCAGCGCCTTCTGCCACCTTGTCGAGGTAGTAGCGCTCTTGTCCTTTGCCGAGCTTGCCTATGGACAGCATCACCCCCTCTGTCAGATTTCAGGGGCGTTTGCATCGATCTCTTAACAAAGTGATGTGGCGTGAGGGTGGTTGCTGTTGGCTGTTGGGGTCTAGTTCTGGCTGGCTCTCATGGCTGAATAGCTGCCTTGAGTGCCTGACTTCTTGCTGTTGCTCTTGCCTGGTTGGTGGTCTTTTGATGGCTGGTTGATCTTGGCTTCGGATTGCCTGGCTGTTGGGGTTTCGTGGCTGTTCTCGACGCCCCGGCGTCGAGGATCGCCACGAATTTCTGGGGGCGTTCGCGGGGAGTTTTCGGACGCACCCGATGCAAACGGCCGATGCAAACGACTTACTTGGTGGACAACAGCAATAGAGAGATGCCCGACACTTCAATCCTCACCGAGTCCTTGATGACCGCCGACGAAGCGGCGCGACTTCTTCACGTCCCGCGCAGCACCCTTTACGAGCTGGTCCGCTCGCGTGGTTTGCCGCATGTGAAGATCGGCCAGCGCGGGCTGAGGTTCACCCGCACTGACCTCGCCAGGTGGGTCGGCGAGAACAGCTTCGGTCATTAGCTCGCGGTCACTGCCGGCTCGCGCGCACCTTCTTGGAAGGCGGCGGAAATTCGGCGCGCTGCGTCTTGGCGCGGCTTGAACTGGAGGTAGCGCTGGGTCGTCGCCAAGTCTTGGTGGCCCATCCACTCCATGACCTCGCGCGAGTCGGCGGTGCGGATCGCGTGGGAACCGAAGGTGTGGCGGAGGTCGTGGAAGCGGAGCGCGCGGAGGCCGGCATAGCCGAGCGCGGTCTTGTAACGGTCCCGCAAGCGATGCCCCGCCAGGTGGCCGCCCTTGTTCCCGCAGAAAACGAGATCGTCGTCTTCGGTGTCGTGGTCGCGCTTGGCGAGCTTGGCGAGAGCCTTGGCAACCTCGTCGGCCATCGGCACCGTGCGCTCATGGCCGCTCTTGGGCGTATCGACGCGGCCGTTAGTGAAGCTCTGGCGGACATGAACTGCGCTATTGGCGAAATCCACGTCACGCCAGCGGAGCGCAAGCAGCTCGCCGAGGCGCAAGCCGGTAAACGCTGCGGTGAGATAGATCGTGCCGTCTTGCTCCGAGGCGGCGACACGGACGAGCGCCAAGACCTCCTCGCGCGAGAACACGTCGATGTTGCCGCGCTTAGCCTGCGGTCGGCGCTCGACGTTGGCGACCGGATTCGCCGGCAGCTTGTAGCGGCGCTGCGCCCAGACGAAGATGCCGTGGAGGACCGTCAGGTACTTGTTGCCGGTCCGGTCCGACAGACCTTCCTCGATCAGCGCATCGCGGAAGTCCTCGACCGTTTCCGGCGTCACATCCTCCAAGCGGATCTTCTGCCCGAACTTCTCGCCGAAGATCTTCTTCATCCGATCGACCATGTGCTCGTAATCGATCTGCGTCGAGAGCTTGACCTTGCGGTCGCGCTTGTAGATGAGCCAGTCGTCACAGGCAGTGGCGAAAGTCGCGCCGGTCCGGGTCATCCCCGGCAGCTCGCCGCGGCGAGCCTTGGCTAGCGTGTCGTCAAGCCAGGCCCGCGCACTCGCTTTCGTGTAGCTACCAGCGGGCGGTGCCTGCTTGCGATCCGACCAATGCGGGCCTATCCGAGTCTGCACCTGACGACCGTCCGGCAGCCGGTACTTCGCGTACCAGACCCCGCCGCGTTTTCCCTCGCGCTTGAAGACGTGGCCGCTGATCGCTCTGTTCGTCTGCCGTGATCGCTTCTCCTGTCCGCCGAACTCAAACTTTGTCCCAGCTTTTTTAGCACGACCTCGGGACAAACTTTGGGACAAAGAGCGGGATTATTTGGCTTCCGAGCAAAGAAAAGCCCCGCATTTGCGGGGCTTTTGTGGAGTACCGCTACGGGGATTCGAACCCCGGTTTCCGGACTGAGAATCCGGCGTCCTAGTCCCCTAGACGATAGCGGCGCGAGAGCGACATTCTAGCGGGGGCGGGCGGCGATGTTGTCTGGGCGGTCTGTCCGAAGCGCGGGTTAGTGTACGAACGTGTGTTCGACTCAACCTTGTCCTCCCCCAGTTGCGCGCAGTCGATAGATTTGGGTTTCTAGCGGGCGTGCTGGAACTGGTAGACAGCATCGGCTCAGAACCGGTGGCGCGAAAGCGCGTGTGGGTTCGATTCCCTCCGCCCGCATCTCCTCGTGCACTCTAAGGCGACCGTCATCGCTGCTTTGGAGCTGCATGAAGCGGGCCTCAACAATTGCGATATCTCGCGACGCACCGGGGTTTCCCGTCCGACGATTCGAGACTGGATCAACGGCAGGCTCCCCCATTCCTATCGGCCGCGCGGCGCCCATGGAGATCGTCTTGGGCATAGCGCCTGCCAGCAATGCGGTGGCGTCGAGCACAACTTCGATCGGCTCGGGGCCGACTACATCCATCTTCTCGGGTTGTATCTCGGCGACGGATCGATCGCCGAGCATCGGAGGCGGGTCTTCCGACTCAGGATCACGCTGGACGTTCGCTATCCAGACATTGTCCGCGAATGCGAAGCGGCCATGCGGGCGGTTGTTCCGCGAAATCGGGTCAACCGTCAGCTACGGCGGTGCAACTGTTATGAGGTCCATGCCTACTGGAAGGGCTGGCCATGTCTGTTTCCGCAACACGGCGTTGGGAAAAAGCACTTGCGGCCGATCTTCCTTGCCGAGTGGCAGCAGAAGCTGGCGGAGCGCTGGCCAAAGCAATTGATCAAGGGACTGATCCAGTCGGACGGCTGTCGCTCATACAGCACCGGTCGTGGAGGCTGGACGCAGCCTCGCTACGCCTTCTCGAATGTCTCCACCGACATCACGAGCATCTTCTGCTCGGCCTGCGATTGCCTGGGGCTGCGTTGGACCGCGTCGTTTCCCGCGGACGAAACGGCGGCGGTCTCGATCTACGTCTCGCGCAAGGCCGACGTCGCCAAGCTTGACGAGTTCGTCGGGCCGAAGCGCTGAGCGGTTGCTGCTATCTCGTCTGCGATCTCCGGCCAGAGCTCGGTCGGGAGGTCGTGGCCCATGCCCTTGAAGACGCGCAGACGGGAGTCGCGGATCGCGCGGGCGGTGGCGCGGCCGGCGGCGGGGCGGATCAGCGGATCGCTGTCGCCGTGCAGGACCGTGGCCGGGAGGCGCAGCCTTTCCAACGCCGCCGTGCGGTCGCCGGAGGCGATAATCGCGTGCAACTGGCGGGCTACGCCCGCACGGCTATGGGAGCGGTCGTAGGAAGCGCCGGCCATCTCGCGTAGACGCTCCTCGTCCATCGGGTAGGCGGGCGAGCCGATGATCCTGAAGGTCCTTAGGGTCTGCTCGATCGCCGCTTCTCGCCCAGTGCCGGGGCGAGCGAAGAGCGTGCCGAAGGCCTTCCGGGTGGGCAACCCTAGCCAGCGGTTGCCGGTGCTCGACAGCATCGAGACCAGCGTGCGCACGCGCTGCGGGTGGCGGATCGCCACCGTCTGAGCGATCATCCCCCCCATCGAGGCTCCGACTAGGTGGGCAGACTCGATCTCCAGATGGTCCATCAGCCCAACCGTGTCCTCGGCCATGTCGGGCAGCCGGTAGGCCGCCGTGCGACGGCGACCGAGCAGCACGTCGATCGCGCTCGGCAGCCCGGCTGAGTCGAACTTGGTCGAGCGGCCGACATCGCGGTTGTCGAAGCGGACGACACAGAAGCCGCGCTCGGCCAGCAACTCGCAGAAGTCCTCGTCCCAGGCAAGCATCTGCAGCGAGAGGCCCATCACCAGCAGCAGCGGCTCGCCATCCGGGTCGCCCATCTCCTGATAGGCGATCTCGATCCCGTTGACGGACGCAAACTGCTCCTCGCCGAAGCCGCTCATTCGGGCAGCTTAGAGCGGCCAGCTAAGTTTGCCGTCGTGAGGACCGCGATCGTCTCCGACCTGCATCTCGGCAGCGGCTTCGGCGAGGACCTGGTGCGCGACGCCGCGCTCCGGCGCGTCCTGCTCGAGGAGCTGGGTGGCGCCGAGCGGCTGGTCCTGCTCGGCGACGTGCTCGAGCTGCGCGAACTGCCACTAGCCAAGGTGCTGGAGAGCGCCCGCCCGTTCTTCGAAGAGCTGGGCGAGGCGATGGCCGGTCAGTCGGTCGTACTGGTCCCCGGCAACCACGACCACCGCCTCGCCGAGCCTCTGCTTGAGCGCCACGCGCTGGCCGACGAGCCACTCGGCCTTGAGCAGCGCGCCGCACCGGCCGGCGAGCCGGCCGAGCGAATCGCCGGCTGGCTGGGCACTGCCGAGCTCGAGATCGCCTACCCCGGCGTATGG
>JBAREU010000025.1:0-3148 GCA_049796515.1 Solirubrobacterales bacterium | reverse complement strand
AGCCGCGCCGCGCCGGCGCGCATCTCCGCCGCCTCCGAATACACCGGCCTTGGCTTCGACGCCTGCACGGCGCCCTCGCGCCGCTCGATGGCCGCCTGGGAGGACTCCCCCTACCGGGCGATCGGCGTCTACATCGGCGGCCTCAACCGCGGTTGTTCGCAGCCGAACCTGACCGCGAGCTGGGTGGCGGAACAGACCGCGGCCGGTTGGCACCTGATCCCGACCTACGTCGGCCTACAGGCGCCGACCTCCAGCTGCACCTCCTGCGCCACGCTGAGCGCCGCCTCCGCCGCCTCACAGGGCACTGCCGCAGCGAACGATGCGGTCGCCCAGGCCAGCATCGTCGGGATCGGCGAGGGCAGCCCGATCTACTACGACATGGAGAGCTACACGCGGACGACCAGCGCAACCAGTGCGACGCTGAACTTCCTCGCCGCCTGGACGACGCGCCTGCACGCGCTCGGCTACGACTCTGGCGTCTACAGCAGCAGTGGCTCGGGCATCGCCGACCTCGTCTCCAGGTTGGGCAGCAGCTATCCGCAGCCAGACGACATCTGGATGGCCAACTGGAACGGCCGCGTCAGTGCCAGCGACCCCTACGTGCCGGCGAGCGCCTGGGCCGACCACCAGCGCATCCACCAGTACCGCGGCGGCCACGACGAGACCTGGGGCGGAGTCACGATCAACATCGACAACAACTACGTCGAAGGGGCGACGGCGGGAGAAGGGGGATCCTCCGGCGCCGATCCGAGGGGGAGCTTCGACTCGGTCAGCTCGCCGGCACCGGGTCAGGTGCAGATCTCCGGTTGGGCCTTCGACCCCGACGCGCCGCTGAGTCCCCTCTCGATCCGCGCCTACCTCGGCGGCACGGAGGACGAAGGAGCGTCCCTCTACGAGCTCGGTCCGGTCGCTAGCCAGCTGCGAGGGGATCTGCCGCTGCTTTTCCCGCGGGCCGGCGCCGCGCACGGGTTTGACCTCAGCTTCCCGGTCGTCGGCAGCGGCAAGCAGCGCCTCTGCGTCTACGCGCTCGACGTCGGCCCGGGCTCGGACGAGTTGCTCGGCTGCCGCAGCGTCGGTGTGCCGGTTCCGATCACCCTGCTGCGAACGCACGCGGGCGGCAACGCGGTGCGCATCAGCATGCGCTGCGAGTGGCCGGCCGGCACCCAGTGCCCCGGCCAGATCCTCCTTCGTGCCCGGATTGCGCAGCGCTTCGTCATCCGTCGCCGGGGCAGGGCGAGGGTGAGAACGAGGACCGTACGCAGGGCGATCGCGCGGCGCGGCTTCCGGCTTACCGGGGGGCGTTCGCACACCTTCCGCATCCCGCTCGGCGAGCGTGGGCGCCTGCTGACCCGGCCCCAAGCGCACCTCCTCGTGGCGATCCCCGGGGGCCGCGTCGCCCGTCAGCTCAAGCTGAAGTAAAACGCGCCCGAACGCGAGGTCGCGCTCAGCCCCAGGTCGCCAGCGGCAGGTGCTCGAGGATCGTCTCGTCGGCGGTGACCAGCGGCGCGTTGGCGATGATCGCGTGTGCCGCGATCAGACGATCGAACGGGTCGCGCGTCCAGGAGAGATCCGTCGCGGCCTGAACCAATTCCGCAAGGGACGCATCGGCGACTTGCAGCCCGAGCGTTCGCCTTAGGGCCGAGAGTGGCGCCGACGCGGGTTCGGACACCCGCCCAATTTCGTACAGGTAGGTCAACTCCAGCTCGACGACAGGCGAAACGGCGACGACCTGGGCCTCCAAACGCGCTCGGATCCCCTTCGGAAGACGCCGCTCCTGGCCCTCATACAGCCAGCCGACGATATGGGTGTCAATTTGGATCAGGGTTCCACTCCGAGGACCAGTCGATGTGGATCAGCTCGTCGGGGTCGCCGACGATGAAGCCCTCACGCCGCGGAAGGTTGTCCAGCTTCGACCCCTTTGCCTGCGCCTTTGGTGCGATCACCAGGACCTTGCCCCGGCGCTCGATCTCCAGCGGCTTGCCGGTCTCGAGGACCTCGTCGAGCAGGCGGTAGACATTGGCTCGTAGTTTTGAAGCGGTGAGTGCCAACGGACGGCCCTCCAATGTACGTACGTTATTTAGAGAAAGCGTACGTACGATATCAACCGCCGGCGGCGGGCTCGTCTCGATCGTGCTGAGTTCCATACGGCCACGCTAGGAGGTCGCGCTGCGCGGATGGCGCGCAGAATCAAAAAGTTCTGTAACGACTAGCGCGCGCCGGCGCGGCTGAAGGCGGTGACCGCCTCGATGATCGCGTCCGGAGCCTTCTCGGGGGAGCCGGCATCGAAGGGTGGCTGGGGGTCGTACTCGATCCCGAGCTGGATCGCCTGAGCGACCTCCGGGCCGGCCTCGCGGCCGACCAGGTGCAGGGCCATGTCGATCCCCGCCGAGACGCCGGCCGCGGTGAGGACCTTGCCGTCCTCGACGAAGCGGCCGCCGACCGGATCGGCGCCGAGCTCGGCGAGCCGATCGAGGTAGAGCCAGTGCGAGGTGGCGCGCTTGCCCTTCAGCAGGCCCGCGCCGCCGAGCACCAGCGAGCCCGTGCAGACCGAGGTGGTCCACTTGGTTCCCGCGTCGATCCGGCGCAGCCAGGCGAGAACCGCGTCGTCCAGCATCGCCTGCTCGCTGCCTTCGCCGCCGGGGACCAGGACGATGTCGGCCTCGCTCACCTCGTCGAGCGAGTAGTCGGCGCTGAGCCCGAGCGCACCGCTGTCGGTGCGGACGTTTCCGGCGGAGGCGCCGACGAAGCGGACCTCCCAGCCCGGCACGGCCCGCAGCACCTCATATGGGCCGATGGCGTCGAGCGCGGTGAGTTTCTCGAAGAGAAGGATCGCGATTTGCATGGCTCGATCATCGCGGCCGGGGAGCGCAGTTTCCAGAGGCAGGAATGCCAATATTCGCTAGATTTCTGCCAATGCACCACGTGGTCGCTCTCTGCCTCGACGGTCTCGTCGCCTTCGACTTGACCGCGGCGGTGCAGGTCTTCATCGCCGCCTCGGAGGAAGACGGGATGCCGCTCTACGAGGTCTCGACCTGCTCGCCGGGGGGCGCCGAGGTGACGACGACGACCGGCTTCGCCCTCCGCCCGCAGGCCGACCTCGACGCGCTCGCCGGCGCCGACACGATCGTCGTCCCCGGCTACTTCGCGC
>JBAREU010000024.1:0-2137 GCA_049796515.1 Solirubrobacterales bacterium | reverse complement strand
GATCAGCACGGTCTTGCCGACGCCGGCGCCGCCGAACAGGCCGATCTTGCCGCCCTTGGCGTAGGGCGCCAGCAGATCGACGACCTTGATGCCGGTGACGAGAATCTCGGCTTCCGTGGATTGCTCGGTATAGGCCGGTGCATTCGCATGGATCGGGCGTGTCTCGGTGTGCGGAATCTTGCCGGCTTCGTCGACCGGCTCGCCGACCACATTCATGATGCGGCCGAGCGTTCCGTCGCCGACTGGCACCGCGATCGGCTTGCCCGTGTCGGTGACCGGTTGCCCGCGCACCAGGCCCTCGCTGGTGTCCATCGCGATGGTGCGCACGGTCGACTCGCCGAGATGCTGGGCGACTTCCAGCACCAGCCGCTGGCCCTGGTTCTCGGTCTCCAGCGCGTTGAGGATCGCCGGCAGGTGGCCCTCGAACTGCACGTCGACGACGGCGCCGATGACCTGGGTGATATGTCCGGTTGGATTAGCCATGAAGGTCTCCTGAAATCGGTCAGACGGCGGTCAACGTCACGGGGATGTTGCCGCGCGTCGCCTTCGAATAGGGGCAGATGGTGTGGGCGTCCTCGATCAACGCCTGCAGCTTGTCCTTGTCGGCGCCTGGGATCGACACCTTCAGGTTCGCCGCCAGCGAGAAGCCGCCGTCGGTATTGAGCGTGATCTCGCAGTGAACCTTGGCGGCCTGGCCGTCGAGGCCGTGCTTCTTGGCAAGGACGAGGATCGCCTGGCCGAAGCAGGCCGACCAGCCGAGCGCGAACAGCTGTTCGGGATTGTGGCCGTCGCCCGCCCCGCCGATCTCCTTCGGGATCGCCATGGCGAGCGCGAGGCCGCCATCGTCCAGCATCGCCCGGCCGTTGCGTCCGCCCTTCGTGGTCGCCTTGGTCACATAAGCCATGGCTCGCTCCTCGTCACAGCGCCTCGGCGCCGGAGATGATCTCGATCAGCTCCTTGGTAATCATCGCCTGGCGGGTGCGGTTGTATTTCAGCGTCTGCTTCTTGATCATCTCGCCGGCATTGCGGGTGGCGTTGTCCATCGCGCTCATCTGCGCGCCGTAGAACGAAGCCGAATTCTCCAGGAGCGCGCGGAAAATCTGCACCGCGATGTTGCGTGGCAGGAGTTCGGCGAGAATTTCCTCTTCCTCAGGCTCGTACTCGTAGGCTGCGCCGCCCGCGGTCTTGGCCTCGTTGTTCTCGAACACCGGAGGAATGATCTGCTGCGCGGTCGGAATCTGCGAGATCACCGACCTGAAGCGAGAGAAGAACAGCGTACAGACGTCGAACCCGCCGTCCTCGTAGAGCCGGACGATCTTCTCGCCGATCGCCTCGGCGTGCTCGAACTCGATGGCCCGCACGCGCAGTTCGAGATGCTCGATGATATTCTTCTCGAAATTGCGGCGAAGCTGTTCGTAACCCTTGCGGCCGACGCAGAAGATCTTGACGGTCTTGCCGTCGGCGATCAGCGCGTTGGCTCTCTCCCGCGCCAGGCGGACGATCGCCGAGTTGAACGGGCCGCACAGGCCGCGCTCGGCGGTGCAGACCAGCAGGAGATGAGTCTGGTCGCTGCCGGTGCCGCGCAGCAGCGGCGGAGCGGTATCGAGCCCGGCGACGGATGCGGCGATGTTGCCGAGCACCTTGCCCATGCGCTCGGCATAGGGGCGCGAGGCTTCCGCCGCCACCTGCGCACGCCGCAGCTTCGAGGCGGCGACCATCTGCATCGCCTTGGTAATCTTCTGCGTCGCCTTGGTGGCGGCGATGCGCACGCGCATGTCCTTGAGGCTGGCCATAGGTCTCGATCTATCCGCTTGTCGAGGTGCGGCTCGTCATCACCGAAAATCGCTTACGCAAATGTCTTCGCATACGCGTCAACCGCAGCCTTGACCTTGGCAGCGGTGGCGTCGTCGAGGTCTTTGCTATCGCGGATGGTGTCGAGGAGGCCCTGGTGCTGGGTACGCATCAACACCAGCAAGCCATCCTCGAACGCGCGCACCCGATTGACCGGGATCGCGTCGAGGTAGCCGTTGACGCCGGCATAAATGCTGACGACCTGCTCCTCCATCTTCAGCGGCGAGAACTGCGGCTGCTTGAGCAACTCCGTCAGCCGGGCGCCGCGGCTGAGCAGGCGCTGGGT
>JBAREU010000023.1:0-3575 GCA_049796515.1 Solirubrobacterales bacterium | reverse complement strand
CGGAAGCTTCAAAGCTAGGCACGCTAGAAGTAGAGAGCCCCTTAGTAGAGGAACCGCTAAACGGCTCACTCTTCATCGCCGAGCCCTACAAAAACGAGTTCGGCACCCTCATAGCCTTCTACATCGTCGTCAAGAACCCCAAACTGGGGATCATCGTCAAGCAGGCGACCAGGGTCGAACCCGATCCCGAAACCGGCCAACTCATCGGCATCGCCGAAGACATCCCCCCGACCGCCGCTTTCAGCCGCTTCAACCTGCACTTCCGCGAGGGAGGACGCAGCCCACTGATCACCCCCTCGCTCTGCGGCACCTATGAAACCGAAGCAGAACTCTTCCCCTGGTCTGAGAGCGACCCAGTCCTTGCCACCTCGAGCTTCAAAGTGATCTCAGGGCCAAACGAAGGTCCCTGCCCCAAAGGCGGCACGCCGCCCTTTGAGCCAGGATTTGAAGCGGGTTCGACCAACAACGCCGCCGGCGCATTCTCGCCCTTCACGATGCGCCTCACCCGCCGCGACGGAGATCAGGACCTGACCCGCTTCGACGCCACCCTGCCACCGGGAGTGGGGGGGATCCTCGCCGGAATAGCCAAATGCTCTGATGCCCAGATCGCCCGCGCCAAGGCGAGGACCGGCAAAGAGGAGCTGGCCAACCCCTCCTGTCCTGCCAACTCAAAGATCGGCCGCGCGATCGGCGGTGCGGGAGTCGGCTCCCAGCTCACCTACGTCCCTGGCTCGCTCTACCTCGCCGGTCCCTTCGGCGGGGCGCCGCTCTCAGTCGTCGGCATCGTCCCCGCGGTGGCCGGACCCTTTGACGTCGGCACCGTGGTAGTCCGCCAAGCGCTGAAGATCGACCCCCGCACGGCAGAAATCACCGCCGATGGCGCCAAATCGGACCCGATCCCCCACATCCTCGCCGGCATCCCGCTCTCTGTCAGGGAGATCCAGGTGGATGTCGACCGGCCCAAGTTCACCTACAACCCGACCGACTGCGAGCGCTTCGCCACCGATGCGGCGATCTGGGGGGGAGGGGCAGACGTCTTCAGCCTCGCCGATAACTCCCCAGTCAAAAGACAGGATCGCTTCCAAGCAGCTGACTGCGCCCGCCTCGGTTTCAAACCCAGCCTCAGCCTGAAGCTGAAGGGCGGTACCAAACGCGGCGATCACCCGAAACTCAGAAGCGTCTACAAGCCAAAAGCGGGCGATGCCAACCTTGAGGACCTCGTCCTGCGCTTCCCCCACTCGGCTTTCCTGGACCAGGGCCACATCAGAACGATCTGCACCCGCGTGCAGTTCGCCGCCAAAGCCTGCCCCGAGCGGGCGATCTACGGCCACGCCCGCGTCTTTACCCCGGTCCTCGACGAACCGCTCGAAGGACCGCTCTACCTGCGCTCGTCGAACCACAACCTGCCAGACGTAGTCTTGGCCCTGCACGGGATCGTCGACGTCGAAGCCGTGGCCCGAGTCGACTCAAAGCAAGGCGGACTGCGGGTCAGCTTCACCGACGTACCCGATGCCCCCGTCACCAAAGCCGTGGTCACCATGCAGGGTGGCAAGAAGGGCCTGATCGTAAATAGCACCGACCTCTGCGTTGCGAAGCGCCGCGCAAACGTTCGCCTCGATGCCCACAACGGCAAGCGGATCACGGTCAAGCCGGTGGTGCGGGCCAGCTGTAAGAAGTCGCGCAAACAGCGAAGCAGTCGCTGACACAGCGGTACGCCAACTTAACTCAAAAAACCTTGAGTTAATCGCTCCAACGCGCTTCGCTTGATCCTCCCCTTGAAGGGAGCCAAACGACCAAACGCCGACTCGATCTGCACAATCAAAATTGGCAAAGAAAAACAACCAGGGCATCGGTGGGGTTCCCACCAGGCCAACCCACCCTGCTCCGATGACTTCAACATCACCGGAACGCTTGAAAACTCCGGCGGCCTGGCGGGAGGGGTACAAGCGAAACAGCTGATTCCGAGATCGATCTGACGATCTAAGGCCATGATAGAGACGGCAGTAACACAAGTGTGACACCCACGTAGTAGGCAACCCCCGAGGATACGGCTGCGATCGCACAGTGGCGTCGCATCATCAAATGTCGAATCACCAAGGGAAGAGAGAGACCTTGAACGCCCGATTGACGACTTGCCCGCCGTTGTTATCGGCGATTACCGCGATCGTCGTGGGATGCGGAGACAGCGGCAACTTACCTCTCCGCCGGCTTCTGCCACGGCCGAAGCACCCACTACCACCGCCTCGTCTGTCTCAGACGCCACGGCGCCCTCGGACAAACACCACGGCCCCGCAGACACCAATACCCGGTCACCACTTCTGACCAGAGCGGTGCTGCTGCCGAAGATCGAAGCAGAAATTGAGACGATCCGCGACAGGGTGCCCCGGCCGAGGTCACTTCGATTGCCGATCTGAGGCTAGCGCCCTCGCCGTGCCTCACTCGCCTCAGGATCGCCTCTACTCTGCTGGCGGTGAGCCCCGCCCCCGACGCCCAAGTGCGCCCCGCCGGGCCCGAGGACGCCGTCGATGTGGCGCGTCTCCTGCACGACTTCAACGCCGAGTTCGACGAACCGACGCCCGCTGTCGAGGTCCTCGCCGAGCGGGTGCGGGAGCTCGTTGCGCGCGGAGAGATCGTCGTCTTGCTCGCCGGCGAGGGGCTGGACGGGCTCGCCCAGTTCCGCTTCCTGCGCTCGGTTTGGAGCGACGGCCTCGACGTCTACCTGGAGGAGCTATATGTCGTGCCTGAGCGGCGCGGGAAAGGGATTGGCCGGGCGCTGCTCGAGGCGACGATGAGGACCGGCCGGGAGGGAGGCGCGACCCGCATCGACCTCAACACCGCAGAGACCGACACGGCCGCCCGGTCCCTTTACGAGAGCGCCGGCTTCAGCAATCGCGAGGGCAGCGAGGATGGGCCGTCGATGCTCTATTACGAGCGCGATCTCTGAGGCCGTCACCACAGGCGAGGGCCGAATCGCGAGATTGGCAGATTGCTAACTTCGATTCGGCATGGGAACTCTGCTTCGCCCAATCGACTCGGGATCCGACTCCCGGCAGCCCGTCCACGATCGACACGCGAGCGGCGGCTTGCCGGATGCTGAGGTCCTCGACGCCTACTCGAGGACCGTGTCGGAGGTGGCCGAGCAGTTGCGGCCCTCGGTCCCCCACGTCACCGTGACCCGGCGTTCGCGCCGCGGCACGCGTGCCGTGGGCAGCGGCAGCGCGGTGACGATCAGCCCCGACGGCTACATGCTCAGCGCCGCCCATGTCACCGCCGCCGGCGACGGTCAGGGGCAGGCGGCCTTTCCGGATGGACGCGAGCTGCCCTTCGAGGTGGTTGGAGCAGACCCGCTCTCCGATCTCGCCGTCCTGCGGGCTGAGAACGGCGACCTGACGCCGGCGCCGCTCGGCGACGCCGAGGCGCTCCGCGTCGGCCAGCTGGTCGTTGCGATCGGCAGCCCGCTTGGCTTCAGCGGTTCAGTCACCGCCGGGGTCGTCTCGGCTCTGGGCCGCGCGCTGCCGACTCGCTCTCGCTCGGCTTCGCGCCTGATCGAGAACGTGATCCAGACCGACGCCGCC
>JBAREU010000022.1:0-1951 GCA_049796515.1 Solirubrobacterales bacterium | reverse complement strand
GGGCTGCCTCGCGGCGGGTGTCGTCTGCGCGACCTGGCCCACGTGCACGGTGGCGCCCGCCTGGGCGGCCGGATTCGCCGGCCGCAGGCGGATCAGGTTCGTCGCGACGAGCCCGTAGAGCAGCTTGGCCGAGTCGAAGACGCTCATGCCCGCCGCGGCCGCGATCTGCTTCACCGAGCGGTGCCCATCGATCTTCGACAGCAGCAGCCACTCCATGGTGTTGAGGTTGATCTGGCCCTCGCGGGTCTCGAGGATCACGAACTCGGGCACGAGCTCGACCGAGGGGACCTTCTTCGAAAGCACGCGCCACTCGTCGAGCCGGCGCGCGGCTTCCATCAGCAGGTTGGTGTTGCTCTTCTGGATCGTCTGGCGCGGGGCCGCGATGCCCGCCTCGAAGCGGAACTCGCCGGTGCGCCAGATCGCGAGCGCGTAGACGGCCTCCTCGCCCGCGAGGTCCTCGTGCTCGGCGTGAACGATCCGGCCCTCGTTGAGCCAGATGTCGCCCCGATGCGAACCGTCGATCAGCCTGAAGACACCCGTCTTTCCACTGACGCTGACGAGCTGGATGATGTCGGGTAGGTGCAGTTCGGAGAGAGAGCCTTGAAAGGCCATGGAATCGGGGTCATGATGGCGACCGTTAAGTCCTGTGGTTGCCGCCAATTAGCGTGGAGGCTACCAATCCGCTCGGCCGATGTCAAGGAGCATCAGCCGTTCTTCGCGAGCGCCGTCTCCTCGCGGCCGGCGATCGCGCGGCGCTCGCGGTCGCGCGCGAGCGGGATGCTGTGGCGCTTGATCATCTCGTTGAGGGTGGTCGGCTTCAGGCCCAGCAGGCGCGCCGCGTCCTTCTGCACGCCGCCCGTGGCGTCGAGCGTCGACTCGATGATGCGCCGCTCGAAGCTCGCGATCACCTCGCGCAGGTTGATGCCCTCGGGCGGCACCGACACCGGCGGGATCTGGAAGAAGCCGGGGCTGGTGCGCACGTTCTCGGGCACCAGCTCGCGGTCGATCAGCGGGCCGGTCGCGAGCACGACGCCGCGCTCGATCACGTTCTCGAGCTCGCGCACGTTGCCCGGCCAGTCGTAGTCCATCAGCACCTGCAGCACCTCGGGCGTGACGGTCTCGACCGGCTTGCCGTTCTCGCGCGCGTACTTGTCCACGAAGTGCTGCACCAGGGCCGGGATGTCCTCCTTGCGCTGGCGCAGCGGCGGGAGCTGGATCGCGATCACGTTCAGGCGGTAGAACAGGTCCTCGCGGAAGCGTCCCTCCTCCACGGAGCGGCGCAGGTCGACGTTGGTCGCCGCCACCACGCGCACGTCGACCTTGATGATGTCAACGCCGCCCAGGCGCATGAACTCACGCTCCTGCATCACGCGCAGCAGCTTGGCCTGGGTCTCGATCGGGATGTTGCCGATCTCGTCGAAGAAGAGCGTGCCCTTGTCGGCCAGCTCGAAGAGGCCCTTCTTGGCGTAGACCGCGCCGGTGAAGGCGCCCTTCACGTGGCCGAAGAGGTTCGACTCGAGCAGCTCGTGCGGCAGCGAGCCGGAGTTCACCACCACGAACGGCTTGTCGCGCCGCGGCGAGTTCTGGTGGATCGCCTTGGCGACCAGCTCCTTGCCGGTGCCGCTCTCGCCCGAAACCAGGATCGTCGAGCGCGACGGGGCCACCTGCGAGATGAGCTGGAACACCTGCAGCATGCGCTGGCTCTTGCCGACGAGCTCCATGAAGCGGCCCTGGTCCCGAAGCGCCGTTCGCAGCTGGCGGTTCTCGTCCGCGAGCCGCCGCTGCAGCAGGCCGCTGGCCAGGACGTGGAGCAGCTGCTGATTGTCGAAGGGCTTGGGCACGAAGTAGAAGGCGCCCTTCTTGATCGCGTCGATCGCCATCTCCATCGAGGCGAAGGCGGTGATCATCAGCACCACCAGCTCGGGGTCCTGCTTCTTGAGCTCCTCGAGCA
>JBAREU010000021.1:0-1669 GCA_049796515.1 Solirubrobacterales bacterium | reverse complement strand
GCGTCGATCAGCTCCACCAGCTGCTGCCAGAACCCATCGAACATGTCGATCCAGTCTTGGAGCCATGCCCGAACGGCATCCCGGCCGTGGAGCGGATCGAGGTCGCCGTCGAGCGCACCCACGAGGACGCGGTATTCGACGTCATCGGTGAAGTGCTCGATGAACCGGTCAAGTCCTTCACGGGCAAGCGCTTCGTAGGCCGCCTTGACGATCTCCACGTTCTCCTGCGACATCGCCCGCGCAGTATCTCGCTCACCCCTCGGGGGCGCCAGTGCCAGGGCCGCCACCTATCCACAGATAAACCGGAGGGACTCGCTCTGCCGGTGATCGAGGTCGCGGCGTGACTGCTCAGCTACTCCGTAAGCCCGTCGCCTTCGAGGGTATGCGCCTTGAGGATCCGAGACACCTCCGCTTGGGAGATGCCGACCCGCTCCGCGATTTCGCCCTCGGTCAAGTCCACGACGCGCAGTTCCAACACCAGCAGCTCGGTCTCCCGCAGCGAGTAGTAGTCGGCGAACTGCCGGCAGCGCCCGTCGGCGCCGAACCGCATCACGAAGCAATTGTCATAAACGCGATCGATCGGGCCGCCCGGCTCCACGAAGTACGTGCTGGTCCCGGTGGCGATGGCGACCTCGCCGTCGACGGCGACCACCCGGTAGTGGGCGTCGTAGGCGCCCTCCACGTCGCGGATCGCGAGCCACGAGGCGACGATCGCCTCCCGCCCCCGGAGGGGCTCTCGGCCGGGGTAGTAGCGGTACTCGGCGTCCTCGCTGAACAGGGCGCCGATCCGGTCGCGGTCATACGACTTCCAGGCGTCGATGTAGGCCGCCAGCCAGCGGTTGACGTCCTCCCGGTTCATCGTCTTCTCGTTCTCCTGCGACATCGCCCGCGCAGTATCTCGCGCACCGGGAGGCGAGGGGGCTGGTGAGCGTGCGGCATAGGATGAGCAACGGCCCGTGGCGAGATCCCCCACTTGCGCTTCGGTCGGAGCCTCCGCTTCCGCGCCGAGGCGATCGAGACCTGGCTCCGCGATCAGGAGCAAGACGCCAACACCATCCGCAGGGCCAAGTGAGCGCCCTACTCCGACAGCCCAGCGGCTTCGAGGGCCTCTTGCGGATCGAGGTAGGAATGAATCCAAGTCGTCTTGCCGTTGCTGATGTCGCTCACCAAGGCGATACGCGATTCGGTTTCGACTCCACTGTCCCTGCCCCGCATCCAGATGCGGCCCATGGCGAGAACTCGGTCGCCGAGGTCCCGAATCTCCGAGTACACGACATGGATCTCGGTGAGAACATCGTTAAATTCTTCTCGGAACAGGTCGCGGATGCCTTCGTGTCCCCGGTACACCGTCGATTCCTCGCTGAGCAGGATCGAAATCGCCGAGTGCCATTCGATCTCGGGGTCGAGTTCCTGGACCATCGCCTCGACGTCTCGGCTGTTGTACGCGTCGAGCGCCCGCTTGAAGGATTCGACGTTTTCCTGCGACATCGCCTGCCTTTCCGACAGCCCGGCGGCCTCGAGGGCCGACCGGTGATCGAGGAATTCCTCTGTATCAACGCTCAGGCCGTCGCGTATCTCACGCACCGCCCCTCGGCAGGTACCTTCGCCTTCAACTCAGCAAGGACCGCGAAGGAGGCCCGCTGCGCGCACCGGTCACTCGCTCCGGTGC
>JBAREU010000020.1:0-1840 GCA_049796515.1 Solirubrobacterales bacterium | reverse complement strand
GGCGAGTCCTCCCCCGACTCCCTCAAGCAACTGGATCGGGGAAGCGGTCGTCCGCCTCCAGCGTCTGCCGCAGCCCCTCCTCCATGCCGCGCGGCGCGTAACCGAGCTCGCGGCTGGCCTTCTCGTGGCTGGCCCAGAAGGTGACGCCGTCGGCCGAGGAGATCAGCTCGCGTAGGTTGGGGGGCTGCCCGAACAGCTTGCCCACCAGGGGGCCGATGGGAGTCATGGCCTTCAGCAGCGGCACCGGCATCGCGTGCTTGGGGGCCTTGCGTCCGCTCGCGGCGGCGACGGTCTCGATCGCCTCGCGCATCGTCGTCACCGGGCCGCTCAGCACGTACTCCTCGCCGATCTTGCCCTTGTCGAGAGCGAGCAGGATGCCGCCGGCGATGTCATCGACGTGGGTCATGCAGATCCCCAGCTCAGGGAAGGGCAGCAGCGGCAGCCTGCCGGCGAAGAACTGTTCGAGCAGATCCGCCACCTGAGAGGTGTCGTCGGGTCCGTAGACGCCGCCGGGCATCGCGATCACGGCGGGCAGCCCGTCCTCGATCATCCGCCTGACGACCCGGTGCGACTCCAGCTTCGTCTCCTCGTAATAGGAGGTGAACTCCTTGCCGGGGTGCTCGTAGGTCTCGTCGACGACTTTGCGGTGGGTGTTGCCGAAGACGCCGCAGGTGGAGACGTGGACGCTCTTCGCGATCCCCGCATCCAACGCCGCTTTCATCACGTGCTCGGTACCGGCGACGTTCGCCTCCCACATCGCCGGGTGCTGCTTGGCGGGGATTCCCACCTCGTACATCGCGGCCGCGTGGACGACCGCACCACAGCCCGCCATGCCGTTGCGCATCGCCTCGGCGTCGCCGAGGTCCCCGTTGACGATCTCGGCGCCGAGCGCGGCCAGCTTTCCGGCCTTCTCCGGATTGCGGACGAGGCAGGCGACGTCGTCGCCGCGCTCGCGCAGCTGGCGCACGACGGTGCCGCCGATGAATCCCGTACCTCCCGTTACGAAGACCTTCACGGCCGCACAGCCTACCTAGAGGCTTGGGAAATCGCGGCGCCTACAATCAAGCCGAGTGGATCGATCCAGGAACGGGCGCAGCAAGCAGACGCAAATCGTCGCCAACGGCGCCGGCGTCTCCAATCGGCGTGCCCGTCAACGTGCCCTGGCAATCGGCATCGCCGAGGGTGGGGAGGACGGTGATCCACTCGCCGAGCTGAAGGAGCTGCTGCGCACCGCCGGCGTCGCCACGGCCGGCGAAGCGATCCAGCAGCGCGACGCTCCCGACCCCGACCGCTACCTCGGCCGCGGCAAGTTGGAGGAGGTTAAGCGGCAGATCGCCGCCTGCGACGCGAACCTCGCCGCCTGCGACGATGAGCTGGCGCCACGGCAGGAGCGCAACCTCGAGGCCGCGCTCGGCGTACCGGTGATCGACCGCACCGCGGTCATCCTCGACATCTTTGCCGACCACGCCCACTCGGCCGAGGGCAAGCTCCAGGTCGAGCTCGCCCAGCTCGAATACAACATGGCCCGCATGCGCGGTCTCTGGACGCACCTCGAGCGTCTCGGTGCCGGGCGCATGGACGGCGGCATCGGCACCAGGGGGCCAGGCGAGAGCCAGATCGAGACCGACCGGCGGCTCGCCCGCAACCGGATCGCGGCGCTGCGGCGGCGGCTGGAGCGGCTGGAGCGCAACCGTGAGGTGATGCGTGCGCGCCGCCATGGCTCCGCCCTGCCCTCGATCGCCCTGGCCGGGTACACGAATGCAGGCAAGTCGACCCTGCTGAACGCCCTCACCGGAGCCGGCGTCGGGGTGGGGGAGAGGTTGTTCCACACCCTCGACCC
>JBAREU010000019.1:0-12638 GCA_049796515.1 Solirubrobacterales bacterium | reverse complement strand
CCCCCGGCCTCACCCCGCCGCACGTGCGCGGCCGCTCCAGCGGCTTCGTCACCGACGTGATCGTCGACCTCGGCTACGTCTCCGATGACGTCGCCCGCACCGCGATCGAGGCGGCGCGCACCGCCGGCCGCCCGCCGGAGCGGTTGCTGATAGAGCAGGGCGCGATCACCGCCGATCAGCTCTCGCGCGCAGTCGCCGAGCGCTACGGCCTGGATCATGTCGACCTCTCTGCCTACCAGGTGGACATGGCGGCCGCCAACCTGATCTCGGTCAACACGGCGCGCCGTTACCGCGCGCTGCCGGTCGGATTCGTCGATAAGCAGACGCTGCTGGTGGCGATGGCCGACCCGACCAACGTGCTCGCCGTCGACGACATCCAGATCGCCACCGCGCTCGACTGTCGCGTCGCGGTCGCCGCCGAGGAGGACATCGAAGCGTTGATCGGCCGGCTCAACACGCTGCAGAGCGCGGTCTCGGAGGCGGTGACGGAGGGAGAGGCCGAGGCCGACGAGGGGGAGCTGGCCGAAGTCGCCGACATGGAGGTGAGCGCCGAGGACGCGCCGGTGATCAAGCTCGTCTACAGCATCCTCGGCCAGGCGGTGGGGGAGGGGGCCTCCGACGTCCACTTCGAGCCTGGCGAGGAGGAGATGCGGGTCCGCTTCCGCGTCGACGGCGTGCTGCGCGAGGCCGCGCACGTGCCGAAGCGGATGATCAACGCCGTCGTCTCGCGGGTGAAGATCATGAGCGACCTCAACATCGCCGAGAAGCGGGTGCCGCAAGACGGCCGGGTCAGCGTCACCGTCGAAGAGCGCCGCGTCGACCTGCGTATCACCACCCTGCCGACCCAGCGCGGCGAGGGGGCGACGATCCGCATCCTCGACAAGGAGAACGCGCAGCGCTCGCTCGATGACCTCGGCATGGACGGCGATGGGCGTGGGCGCTTCGAGGGCGCCTTCCACCAGGCCTACGGCGCGGTGCTGGTCACCGGCCCAACCGGCTCGGGCAAGTCGACGACCCTCTACGCGGCGCTGCAGGAGATCAACGACGTCGAGAAGAACATCATCACGATCGAGGACCCGGTCGAGTACCGGCTGGACGGGATCAACCAGATCAACGTCAACCGCAAGGCGGGACTCGATTTCGCCACCGGACTGCGCTCGATCCTGCGTGCCGATCCGGACATCGTGATGGTCGGCGAGATCCGCGACGGCGAGACGGCGCGGATCGCGATCGAGGCGGCGCTGACCGGCCACATGATGCTGACCACGCTGCACACCAACGACGCGCCGGGCGCGATCACGCGCCTGACCAAGATGGGGATCGAGGCCTTCCTGATTGCCTCTGCGGTCGACTGCGTCGTCGCGCAGCGACTCGCCCGCAAGCTCTGCAGCCACTGCAAGCGGCGAACGATCGTCGCGCCGCAGGCGCTGGCCGAAGCCGACATCAGGGTCGGTGGGGAGGTCGAGGGCTATGAGCCGGTCGGTTGCTCGCGCTGCAACCAGAGCGGCTACCGCGGCCGGGTCGGGATCTTCTCGGTGATGGCGTTGAGCGAGCGGCTGAAGGAAATGGTGGTCGCCCTGGCGCCGGAGGCGGAAGTCGCCGCGGCGGCCCGCGACGAGGGCATGCTCACCCTGCGCGAGGACGGCCTGACCAAGGTCCGCGCCGGCCAGACCAGCCTCGAGGAGGTTGTTCGTGTCACCACCTAAAGGGATCGGCGCGCGGGGTCGATCTAACTGACCATGACCTTCGATTTCGCAGAGGTCCTGCGCCGCATGGTCGAGAGCCGTGCCTCCGACGTGCACATCACGCCAGGGGTGCCGCCGGCGATGCGCGACAAGGGCAAGATCGTCCACATGGAGGGCTTCGAGGTCCTCTCCGGCCAGGAGACGCGCGAGGTCGTCTACAGCATCCTCAACGACGACCAGCGCAAACGCTTCGAGAACGCCAAACAGCTCGACTTCGCCTACGCGATCCCCGGCGTCGCCCGCTTCCGCGTCAACTGCTTCTTCCAGCGCGGCTCGGTCAGCGCTGCCTTTCGTCTCGTTCCGCAGGACATCCCCGCCCTCGACTCGCTCGGCGTGCCGCAGGTGCTGCGCGAGCTGGCCGCCAAACCGCGCGGCTTCGTCCTCGTCACCGGCCCGACCGGCTCGGGCAAGAGCACGACCCTGGCGGCGATGATCGACGTGATCAACGAAGAGCGTCAGGACCACATCCTCACGATCGAGGACCCGATCGAGTTCCTGCACCAGCACAAACGCTCGATCGTCAACCAGCGTGAGGTCGGCGCCGACGCGCCCGACTTCGCCCTCGGCCTGCGCGCCGCCCTGCGCGAGGACCCCGACGTGATCCTGGTCGGCGAGATGCGCGACCTGGAGACGGTCTCCACCGCGCTGACCGCGGCCGAGACCGGCCACCTCGTCTTCGCCACCTTGCACACCCAGTCGACCGCGCAGACCGTCGACCGGATCATCGACGTCTTCCCGCCCCAGCAGCAGGGGCAGGTGCGCACCCAGCTATCGATCGCCCTGCAGGGGATAGTCACCCAGCAGCTGCTGCCGACGGCCGACGGGATGGGCCGAGTCGTCGCCACCGAGGTGCTGGTGCCGACGCCGGCGATCCGCAACCTGATCCGCGAGGGCAAGACGCACCAGATCTACGCTGCGGTGCAGACCTCGGGCGCCGTCGGCATGCAGACGATGGATGCCGACCTGGCGCGCCTCGTGCGGGCCGGCAAGATCACCCGCGCCCTGGCCGAGCAACGCGCCTCGGTCCCCGAGGAGCTCAAGCGCCTGCTCGGCTCCGAGGCGGTGCCGACCGCCGCGATGCAGGCCAACGGCACCGCGCAGGCCGTGGGTGCGCCGCCCCAGTACACGCAGGGGGCCTAATCGATGGCGGGCGCAAGCACCTTTGCCTTCCGTGCAATGGACGTCGCCGGGGCTGCATCCGCCGGCGAGGTCGAGGCCGAGTCCAAGGCCCAGGTCACCGAGCAGCTGCGCCAGCGCGGCCTGATCGTCCTCGACGTCAGCGAGAAGAAGGCGCCGTTCGCGATCGAGGACCTCTTCAAAAAATGGAAGAAAGTGGACGTGCGCGAGCTGGCCGTCTTCTCGCGCCAGTTCGCCACCCTCGTCGCCTCGGGCATGCCGATGCTGCGCACCCTTTACACGCTGGAGGAACAGAGCGAGGACGACAAGGTCAAGGAGGCGGTCGCCGGGGTGCGGGCCGACGTCGAGGCGGGCAGCACCCTCGAGCAGGCGATGGAGCGCCACCCCGAAGTCTTCGATCGCCTCTACCGGGCGATGGTCCGCTCCGGCGAGCAGTCCGGACGGCTCGAGGATTCGCTCGACCGCATCGCCTATCAGGTGGAGAAAGCCGACGCCCTTCGCCGTCAGGTGAAATCGGCGATGATGTATCCGCTGCTGGTCTTCGGCTTCGCGGTGGTCGCGCTGGTCGCCATCGTCGCCTTCGTCATCCCCGTGTTCGCGGGCATCTTCGAAGAACTCGCCGAAGAAAACCCCGAGGAAGGCGCGGCTCTGCCGCTGCCGACCCAGCTCTGCGTCTCCGCCTCGGATGCGATCACCGGCTACTGGTTCATCATCATCCCGGCGCTGGTCGGTCTCATCGTTGGCTTCTTCCAGTGGAAGAAGACCGAGCGCGGCAAGGAGATGTGGGACCGCTTCAAACTGCGGATCCCGTTCCAGATCGGCGACGTGATCCAGAAGATCGCGTTAGCTCGCTGGTCGCGCACCTTCTCCGGTTCGGTCTCCGCCGGCGTGCCGATGCTCCAGTCGATCAAGCTGACCGGTGAAACCGCCGGCAACGTCGTCGTCGAGCGGTCGATGGAAGACCTCTACGCTGCGGCCAAGCGCGGTGGCTCGCTCGCCGGGCCGATCGAGCGCAACCCGATCTTCCCGCCGATGGTCGGCCACATGGTCGCGGTCGGCGAGGAAACCGGGCAGCTGGAAACCATGCTGAGCAAAGTCGCCGACTTCTACGAGACCGAGGTCGACGCCAAGATCAAAGCCCTCACCTCGCTGATCGAGCCGCTGATGATCGTCTTCGTCGGTGGCATGGTCGGCTTCATCGTGATCTCGATGTACCTGCCGATCTTCAGCCTCTACGACAAGATCGGCTGACCGCCCCGCGCGATCGTCCAGGGCTTCGCCGCAGCGGCTGCGGTCGCGACTGTTACGGCTTATTTCGTAGGCCGTCGGTCCGTTTGAGTCATGAGCCCGAGTTTTGGATCGACGCAGCCCAAATTTCAGGGATTTAGAGATCCGGGGGGCAGTCGATTAGGGGTCTGTGATGAATCTGCCAGTGCCCTGGTGCAAAAGGCAAACTCGCCGTGAGGCGGGGGCGCAAAGCTTGCGGGGCTCCGTTCGCGGAGCCGGCTGGGCTACCACCGGGGTCGACAGACACCACGTGGCTTCACGCGACGGGGCTCTGGCGCAAACGATTAGGACCATAGGAGGTCACTAATGTTTCTCCAGAATCTCCGGGCCAAGATCGGTGCCCGGCTCAACGGCGACCGGGAGGCCGGCTTCACGCTGATCGAGCTTCTCGTCGTCATGCTCATCCTCGGCATCCTCGCCGCGATCGCGATCCCCGCCTTCTTCAACCAGCGGGACAAGGGCACGGACGCCCAGGCCAAGGCCGCAGTGCGGACCGCCCAGACCACGATCGAGACGTTCCGGACCGACCATGGCGGCACCTACGCCGGAGCCCAGGTGGCGGGAGAACTCGAGGCCATCGAGCCGACGCTCGAAGACGTCCAAGCGCTCTTCGTCGGTTCCGCGCTCAACGGGGAAGACCTGCCGGCCGGAATCCCGGACGAAGACAACTACGCAGTCGGAGTCGAATCCGAGACGGGCACCACTTTCACTATCGCGCGTGCTGGTGGAACGGTCACTTTCGGATGCACCGATGAAGGTGAAGGCGGTTGTCCCACCGGCGGTGGTGACTGGAGCCAGTAGCCCTCCTCGAGCGGTTTGAAGCTGACCGCGATGGTCAGCGAGCTTCAAAGGGGGCGGGCCTTCGGGCCCGCCCCCTTTGCTTTTGGCGTCGCCGACCAGGGGCGACCTGGACCAAACGTCCAAATCGACTGCTCGATCCCGCTTTAGGAGCGACCTTTGCTTGCCGATAGCCAGAGGGTGCGTCGCAAGGTCGATCAGATGAGGGACGAGCAAGGCAGCGTCCTGGTCGAGGTCATGGTCAGCGCGATCATCCTGACGATCGCCGCAATCGGCGTCTTCGGCGCGTTCGACGCCGGGACTCGCTCGACCGCTCAGGAGCGCGACCGAGCCCAGGCGCACGGGCTCGCCCAGTCGGACCTGGCACGGATGAGGACGATGCGGATCTCCCAGCTCTCACCCTTCCTCGACGAAAAACGGACGCTGACTGTCGACGGCATGCCCTACGCGGTCAGGTCGGAAGCCGACTTCATCAGCGACGTGACGGGCACTGACACCTGCGACGAGGAGAACGCCTCCGCCGACTACATCCGCATCCGCTCGACTGTGTCTTGGCCGGGCATGGGCGACCGCCCACCGGTCCTCGCCGAAAGCCTCGTTGCCCCGCCCAACAGCACCGCTAAAGCGAAAAGCGGCGCGCTGATCGTCGAGGTCCTCGACGGCGCAGCCAAACCGAAGTCCGGCGTGCCGCTCTCCGGTGCCGGGCTGACCCCCTTCAGCCGCGAAACCGGTGCCAATGGCTGCGCCGTCTTCGGCAATCTGCTCGCCGGCGCCTACACGGTGACGGCGACGGTCCCCGGCCTGGTCGATCCCGACGGAGACGAATCCGGCGTTCATGGCACCGACGTCGTCGCCGAGGCGACCAGCACCCTCACCCTCGAGTACGACAAACCGGGGGCGCTCACCGCCAGCTTCGTCACCCGCGCCAACGGCCCGACCGCCGACCCGGTGCCGGCCAAAGCCCAGGCGGTCTCCGTCTTCCATACGCGACTGGACGAAGCACGTGCCTTCAAAGCCAAAGACCCCTCTGGCTCCCAGCTCCAGATCGAAGCTACCTCGCTCTTCCCCTTCGACACTCCCTACGCCGTCTACGCCGGCGCTTGCGAAGCCAACAACCCGGACCCCGACGGCGAAACCCCCACTTTGGCGATCGCCGAAGTGGAAGTCGGGCCCGGGGAAACGGAAAAAGAAGCGACGGTCGAACTGCCGGCGCTGCACCTGAAGGTCTACAAAGGGCGCGAAAGCGACACCCCGAAAGTCCCCGCGGAAGGCGCGAAGGTCAAGATAGAAGACAGGCACTGCACGTCCACGGCGCTGCCGGCGCTGAAATACACCACCGGAAAAGAAGGCAAACTGGAAGAACCCGGCCTGCACTACAGCAGGATCTCGGAATCGACCGGCGGTTACACCATCTGCGTCTCCGGGATCTCCTCCAGCGGCAGCAAACGCAAGGGGACGTTCACCAGGAGCGTTCCGGCCAGCGCCACCAACATCGCGGCTGGCACCACGCTGAACGTCTACCTCCGGGACCAGTCGACGACGTCGACCGATTGCTGGTGAGCGCGGTGAGCGACGAGCACGGCTACACGCTGATCGAGCTGTTGGTCGGAGTGATGCTCTCGCTGCTCGTCCTTGGTGCGATCCTCACCGTGGTCCAGGTGGCGGTCACCAATCAGGACCGCACGGCCGAACGGGTTGCGGCGAACCAGCGCGGCAGACCGGTGATGACCCGGATCATCGATCGCCTGCACTCGGCCTGCGTCGCGCCGAAGATGACGCCGGTGCGAGCCGGCAGCGACGACGACTCGCTGATCGTGCTCTCCAAAGCGGGCTCGGCGGCGGTCCTCTCGCCAGACCGCTACGTGATCGGCCTCGAAGGCGGAGCCCTGACCGAGGCGGTCTACCCATACGCGAGCGGCGAAGCGCCGGAATGGACCTTTGCCCAAACGCCGGGCGCGAGCACCGTGCTGGTCGACGGGATCGGTGCCGCCGCGGTCGGGGAACCGCCCCAGGCGGTGCCGCTCTTCCGCTACTACGCCTACGAAGACGTCGACAAAGACGGCAAAATCGAGACGGTCCCGCTGGGCACGCCGCTGAGCGAAGAAACCGCGGCCCGCACGGTCAGGGTGGACGTCGCCTTCTCGGTGGCGCCGCCGAGCGGCACGGTCAAGGATCCCGAGGGCGCCATCGCCCTGACCGACTCGGCGACGCTGAGGATCGAACCCGCTTCCGAGGACAGTGCCCAGGTGAACCTGCCATGCGTCTGATCGCCGCCATAAGCAACCGCATCCGTTCCCTCGGGCCCGCCGAGGACGGCTACACGATGATCGCCACCGTCGGCGCCGTCGCGCTGATCTCGACCCTGGCCGCCGCGGCGCTGGCGGCGACCAACGGCGACATCAACCTCGTCCAGCGCGATCTCGACCGCAAGCAAGCCCACGCCGCCGCCCAGGCCGGGATCGCCGACTACTCCTTCCACCTCAACAACAACAACGGCTACTGGACGGACTGCGACGAGGTCGACGAGCCAAATGCGGTCAACCAGGTCGGATCGACGGAAAGGCGGCGCAAACTGTCCGGCGGCGGCAGCGAATACGCGATTGAGCTGCTGCCGGCGAACGACGCGGAGGAATGCGACCCCGAAGCACCCGGTGCGACGATGCTCGAGCAGGAAGGAACCGTCGCCGGCTCTTTCCGCATCCGCTCGACCGGATTCGCCGGCGATGCGCAGGTATCGCTCATCGCCACCTACAAACGCACCAGCCTGCTCGACTTCATCTACTTCACCCAGCTGGAGACGTCCGATCCGGTTACCTACACCGACTCCGACACTGTCGCCCACGCCAAAGTTCAGTGTGTGAAATTCCGCCGCGAAGGGCGCGAGAGCGTCAACCTCAACGACTACGGCGCGCCCTGCCGGCGGATCGTCTTCGTCACCGGCGACGAAATTCGTGGGCCGCTCCACACCAACGACGACTTGGCGATCTGCGGCACGCCGAAATTTGGCCGTGGCCCGACCGACGTGATCGAGGTCACCGCTCCGCCGCAGGGCTGGATCGACGGGGGGTGCAGCAGCCCTTCCGGCGCCTCACCCGTGTTCAACGGTCCCCTCGTCACCACCGCCGACAAACTCGAACCGCCCCCGACCAACGCAAAACTGAAGGACATCGCCGGCGCTAGCTACACCTTCAAATGCGTCACGACGATCGAGCTGAATGGCGACGAGATGGAGATCGACTCGCGCAGCTTCGACGGGACCAAACCGTTTCCGCCGAGCGGTGTCATCTACATCGACAACGGCTCGTCGTCGTCGTGCAGCGGATGGTCTTCCTGTCCCGCCGCCTACTCGCCCTTCACCGCGTCCTACTCGACGTCCACCAAATGCGGGACGGCGATGGTCAAAGGCGACTACGAAAGCGACCTGACGATCGCCGCCGCGAACGACATCATCGTCATGGACGATCTCGAACAGACCGAGGATGGCCAGGGGATCCTCGGTCTGATCGCCAACAACTTCGTCCGGGTCTGGCATCCCTGCGGCAGCGGGAACGTCGGCCTGACGATCGACGCGGCGATCCTCTCGATCGACCACTCTTTCATCGTCGATCACTACGACTGCGGCAGTAGTCTCGGCACGCTGACCGTGAACGGGGCGATCTCACAGAAGTTCCGCGGCCCGGTCGGCACCACTGGCGGCACCGGCTACATCAAGAACTACAACTACGACGACCGCCTGCGCTACATGGAGCCTCCCAGCTTCCTCGACCCGATCAAACCCTCCTGGCACATCGAGCGCGAGACGCTCGACTTCCCCGACGTCTTCGGCTGAGCGGCTGACGCCGGTCGCTGGGCTGCCGCGCTCAAGGATCGGCGCGGCGGCGTCGAACTCACCTCCTACGTATGGCGGTCGTGGCGATACTCGCGTTCCTCGGCGGAGCGGTGATGGGCAGCTTTGTCAGTGTCGTTGCGCACCGGGTGCCGCGCGGGGAGTCGATTCTCGGACCCCGCTCCCGCTGCCCCGCCTGTGGTGCACAGATTGTCGCCTACGACAACGTGCCGGTCGTCTCCTGGCTGGCGCTGGCGGGGAGGGCCCGCTGCTGCGGGGCTGCGATCCCACCGCGCTACCCGCTGGTCGAGTTGGCTCTCGGCGCACTCTACGCCGCCACCGTGCTCGTCCTCTGGGGCGAGCCGGGCGAGGTCGTGCTGGGGCTGGTCTTCGTCACCATGCTTGCCGCGATCACGCTGACCGATCTCGAGCGGCGGATCATTCCCAACAAGATCCTCCTCGTCGCGGCGGTGGTGGGTCTGGCGATCGCCGCCGCGACCGATCCAGGCAGCCTGCCGGAGCGGGTGCTTGCCGCGGTTGCGGCCGGCGGCCTGCTGCTGGCCGCGGCGTTCGCCTACCCGCGGGGGATGGGGCTGGGCGACGTCAAGCTGGCGGCTACGATGGGCCTCTTCCTCGGCCGCGCGGTCGGCCCGGCACTCCTCATCGCCGTGCTCGCCGGCTCGCTTGTCGGTCTGGCGATGATCGCTCGCGATGGCACCGCCGCGCGCAAGCGGGCAATCCCCTTCGGGCCCTTCCTCGCCCTCGGCGGCGTCGTCGGCCTGCTGGCGGGCGAAGAGCTGATCGACTGGTACCTCGACACCTTCTGAGATCTGCGCTCACGCACTCGTAGGTCCGTCCAAGTTCTCCTATAACTGAGTAGTTGCAGGGCGAAAGGTTTGCCGCTTTTCTGTCGATCCAGGGAGGGCGTGCTTTCCCTGACCAGGCAGAAGAAGACCGGCGGCGTCGTCGGCCTCGACATCGAGGCCGGCAGCGTTGCGGCGACCGAGGTCGTCGTAAACGGGTCGGCGCGGGTGACCGCTTCGGCGATCGGGCCGCTCGACCCCGGCGCCTTCCACGAGGGCGAGGTGCTCGACCCCGACCGTCTCACGGCGGCGCTCAAGTCGCTCTTCGCCGAGCACAAGCTCGACAAGCGAGTCCGGCTGGGGGTCGCCAACCAGCGCGTCATCGTGCGCACCGTGCGCCTGCCGGCGATCGAGGACCCGAAGGAGATGGAGGCGGCGGTTCGCTTCCAGGCCCAGGAGCAGATCCCGATGCCACTCGAGCAGGCGGTGCTCGAGCACCAGGTGGTCGGCGGGGTCTCGGCCGAGGAGGGCGGCTCCGCCCAGGTCGACGTGGTGGTGGTGGCCGCCCGGCGCGACATGGTCGCCTCCTTCGTCGAGCCGGTTCGGCACGCCGGCCTCGAGCCGGTCGGGGTCGACCTCTCCGCCTTCGGCATGATCCGCGCCCTCGCTGGCGCTGAGGATGGGGGGGCCGCGCAGGAGGCCGACGCCGACGGTGTCGAGCAGCGCCCAACTGGCGCTGTCCTCTACTGCAGTCTCGGCGACGTCACCAACCTCGCCGTGGCACGCGGTGACGCCTGCCTCTTCACCCGCGTCTCCCACGCCGGCCTGGAGGCGATCTCGGCCCGGCTCGCCAGCGCTCGCGGTCTCGCTCCGGAGCACACCGCGCAGTGGCTCTCTCACGTTGGCTTGGAGGCACCGGTTGAGCAGATCGAGGGCGACCCGGAGACCGTCGCCGAAGCGCGCCGCTCTCTCGAGGATGGCCTGACCGCTTTGATCGACGAGCTGCGTCTCTCCCTCGACTACTACGGTGCTCAGGAGGCGGTGCTGCCGGTCGAGCGGATCGTCCTCTGCGGCCCGGGTAGCTCCATCCCCGGCCTGGCGGCCAGGATGGAAGCCGTTCTCGGCTCTCCGATCGTCACCTCGCGTCCGCCTGCTCTGGCCGGCTTCGAGGACTCCGTGGCTGCTCGGTTGACCCTCCCTTTCGGCCTCGCCCTGGAGGAGTAGTAGTGCGTCCGGTCAACCTGATTCCTGCAGAGGAGCGCCGCGGCGAGCACGCGCCGCTGCGCACCGGGCCGGCCGTCTACCTCCTGGTCGGGGCACTCGTAGTGGTGCTGGTCGCGGTGACGGCGATGGTGCTGTTCGACAACCAGATTGGTGAACGTGAGTCCGAAGTCGCGTCGCTCCAACGCGAAGACGAGGTGGTTGCGGCCAAGGCGACGAGGCTGGCCCGGTACACCGAGTTCCAGACGATGAGCGAACGGCGAGCCGAGACCGTCCGCAGTCTCGCCGACAGCCGCTTCGACTGGGAGCGCGTGATGCGCGAACTGTCGCTCGTCCTGCCCGACGACGTATCCCTCGTCGGCCTCGAGGCGACGGCGGGCGGCGCCGAAGAATCCAGTGTCGGGGGCGCGACCGGTCCGACGCTCTCGTTGAGCGGGTGCGCTGCGGGACAGGAAGGCGTGGCCAGGTTCGTGACCGCGCTGAAGGACATCGACGGCGTGACCCGCGTCGGGCTCGAATCCTCCGCGCTGGAAGAAGGGTCGGACGACGGCGCCGCTGCATCGACCGAAGTCGGTGCGGCCACCGGTCCGTCCGGCAGCTGCGGAGGAGCCGCGTCCGTGGCGACCTTCGAGATGCTGGTCGCCTTCGACGCGGCTCCTGTTCCAGGCGCCTCTGCCGAAGGCGAAGCATCGGCCGAAGAAGTGACCTCCGAGACCGACGCCGGCGGGGAAGAAGGCTGAGATGAAAGCTCGCATGAGCAACAGCAATGTCGTCGTCGGGGGGGTGCTTGCGATCGTCGCCATGGGCATCGCTTTCTGGACGTTGGCGCTGGGCCCGAAGCGTGAAGAAGTGAGCGTGCTCGAAGACCAAGCCGTCCAGCTGAAGTCGTCCCTGGCTCAGCATGAGGCGGAAATCGTCACCGCCGAACAGGCACGCGAGAGCTTTCCGGTCGAATACCAGCAGCTCGTGGTCCTCGGCAAGGCCGTCCCCGGCGATGACGACGTCGCCTCCCTTCTCGTCCAGCTGAACCGTGTCGCCGCCAACGCCGGAGTCAGGTTCAGCAATCTGGAGTTGTCGGCGGCGGGCGGAGGGGAAGCTGCCTCCGCGGAAGCGGAAGCCCCCGCCGAAGGGGCTACGCCGACCGAGGCAGCGGCGGCCCTGCTGCCGCTGGGGGCGACGATCGGCCCGGCCGGGTTGGGCGTGATGCCGTACACCCTGACCTTCGACGGCAGCTTCTTCGAGATCGCCGATTTCATCAAGGGCCTCGACTCGATGGTGCAGACCCGGAGTGACGAGGTCCGGGTCGATGGGCGATTGATGACCATCGACAACTTCTCCCTGTCCGCCGGCGGACAGGGGACCTTCCCGGCACTGACCGCGAGCTTCTCGATCACCACCTACTTGACGCCGCCGGGCGAATCGCCGTCGGCTGCCGCCGAAGTTCCCGCCACCGCGTCCGCGGCCCCCGTATCGACCACGACCGGAGTTGCCCGATGAAGCGACCGGAGCTGAAGGTCCCTGAGAAATTGGCCGAGCTGAAGCCACCGGACTTCCTGGCGAACCTCTTCTACGACCTGCGCGACCGGCGCTTGCTGCCGCTGATCGCGTTGGTCGTCGTGGCAATCGCCGCAGTGCCGCTGCTCCTCGGCAACGAGGCCGAACCGGTGCCTCTGCCTCAGCCGCCGGCTGGTGGCGGGGAGGCGACCGCCCGCTCGGCTGACGCCTCGCTGGTCGTAGTCGAGGCGAATCCCGGGCTGCGCGACTACCGCAAGCGGCTCGAGGGCAGGACGCCGACGGATCCCTTCGGGCATGGCTCGGGCG
>JBAREU010000018.1:0-1651 GCA_049796515.1 Solirubrobacterales bacterium | reverse complement strand
CGTAGCAAGCGAGTAGGCGACGTCAGTCGGATCGAGCTCGGGGTTCTGCTCGATGTGGGCGGCCAGGCGCTCGGCGGCTTCGACCAGCGCCGGCTCTGCTTTGGCCGAGAGGACGAGCGGGATCGGCACCTCTCCCCGCCGACGGGCCGAAAAGTCGAGTCCGACTTGACTTTTAGGCCCATCGGCGGGGGTTGCCTCGGGTGCCTCCTCCAAGATCACATGAGCGTTGGTGCCGCTGATGCCGAAAGAGGAGACACCGGCCCTGCGCGGTCTGCCATTGCCCTCCCAAGGCACCTGCTCAGTGAGCAGCTCGATCTCGCCCGAGTCCCACTCGACGTGAGAGGAAGGCCGGTCGACGTGCAGGGTCTTCGGCAGGACGCCCCTGCGCATCGCCTCGGTCATCTTGATCACCCCGGCGACCCCCGCCGCCGCCTGGGTGTGACCGATGTTGGACTTGATCGAGCCGAGCCGCAGCGGCTCTTCTCGGTCTTGGCCGTAGGTGGCAAGCAGTGCTCCCGCCTCGATCGGGTCACCCAGGGTCGTTCCCGTTCCGTGTCCCTCGACGACGTCGATGTCCCTTACCTCGAGGCGGGCGTTTGCCAGGGCCTGTCTGATCACCCGCTCCTGGGAGGGGCCGTTGGGGGCGGTGAGTCCGTTGGATGCCCCGTCTTGGTTTACGGCCGAGCCTTTGATCGTGGCGAGGACCGGGTGGCCGTTCCTCTGGGCGTCAGAGAGCCGCTCCAAGACGAGCACGCCGACCCCCTCCGACCAGGCGACCCCGTCCGCCGCATCAGCAAATGACTTGGAGCGCCCGTCGGGGGCGAGGCCGCGCTGGCGGCTGAACTCGACGAAGACACTGGGTGTGGAGAGGACGGTCACCCCTCCCGCCAGAGCGAGGGTGCACTCGCCCCCACGCAACGCCTGCGCAGCGAGGTGCAGGGCAACCAGCGAGGACGAGCAGGCGGTGTCGACCGTGATCGCGGGGCCCTCCAGGCCGAATGTGTAGGCAACGCGCCCGGAGACGATGCTCGCGGTCATGCCGGGAGCGGGCCCGTAGTCCTGGTACATGACCCCGGCGAAGACCCCGGTCTGGCTCTTGCGCAGCGAAGCGGGGTCGATGCCGGCGTCCTCGAGAGCTTCCCAGCAGGACTCCAACAGCAGGCGCTGCTGGGGGTCCATGGCGAGGGCCTCGCGCGGGGCGATGCCGAAGAAGACGGGATCGAACTCGTCCGCGTCCGCGAGAAAGCCGCCTTCGCGTACATAGCTGGTTCCTCGGCCCGTGGAGTCAGGGTCATAGAGGCGCTCCAGGTCCCAGCCGCGATCTCCAGGGAACTCGGCGATTCCGTCGCGGCCCTCCTCGACCAGCCGCCAGAGTCCCTCTGGCGAAGCGACGCCTCCGGGGTAGCGGCAGGCCATGCCGACGATCGCGATCGGCTCCTCGCTCGCCTGGGCTCTGACGGCTGTCTTCGCGGCGCCGCCGCCCGCGCTCGCCTCGGCAAGCAGGTGTTCGGCGAGCGCCGCGGAGCTCGGGTAGTCGAAGACGACCGTCGCCGCCAACCGCAGCCCGGTAACGGCGCTGAGCCGGTTGCGCAGCTCGACCGCGGCCAGCGAGTCGAAGCCGAGGTCCTGGAAGGCGCGCCCGGGCTCGACC
>JBAREU010000017.1:0-9416 GCA_049796515.1 Solirubrobacterales bacterium | reverse complement strand
CCGCCGACCAGAGCGCCTGTCCAGCGAGACCGATCTGTGCCGCCACCAGGATCGCCAGCAGCAGGAACGGCACCACGGCGATCAGCTCGACCGACGCGGTCCCGTCCTCCCTGCGAAAGCTGCTGGCGGCCTGGCGCGACACGAGCTGACCGTCCCAGGCCGAAACGCGCGTGTGGCGCGCTCAAACGAAAAATTGTGTGACGGCTTTCTGCCGGGTCAGTAAGTGTTCGCCTCGGTCCAGACCTTCCATATCGCCGCAACCGAGGCGCCGAGCAGGAGGATCCAGGCGAGCGTGCCGCCGCCGCTGGAGAACATCTCGTCGCTACCGGCGATCAGCAGCGCGAGCAGGCCTAGGGCGCCATAGAGGATTGCCCGCCGCCCGTCGCTCAGCGTCGCCAGCGTCAGCTGCTGCTGGCGGCTCAGCACGTACACGGTCCAGGCGATCGCCGCGAGGAAGCCCATCGTGATCGCGGTCAGGATCGTGTCCGCCGCGTTGCCGCCGGCGGGGACGAAAGCCACCACCACGGCAAGCAACATCACGATCGCGGCGTTGCGCAGGGTCCGCACGGCGAAATTGTCTCAGGTCCTAGCCCGCCGCTCCATCTGACGCCAGAACTCCCGCAGGTCCCGCCGCTTGATGTTCTTCCGCTGCCAAGGGGGCGGCCTGTGGCGATCGGCAATCTCGTGCTGATCGCGGCAGAAGGCACGGCTCACGGTTCGCTGCCCGTTTGGCTCATCCGGTGGCGGCTGCCGCAAGGGGCAGAGCCCGTAGCCACAGCTCGGCGGGCATCCCGCGCCGAGGATCTCCTCTCGGTCGGGGCTGCCGCTCAGGCAGTGCGGCAGCTCCCGCATGTGTGGGAAGTGGGCCTGCCGATCCTCCGGTGCGCACTCCCTCAGATTGAGCAGCAGAGTGACGTCAGCGACCAGTTGAGTGGAGGCGCGACTCATTTCAGCCGGACGGCGGCTGACAGCAACTCCCTCGTCGACCCAGAGCAGCGCCCCCCAGCGGTCGCTGCCGATCGAGTTTCGGGCGACGGCCCGCTTGGCGAGGCGCGCCGCGCGCCAGACAAACGGATGCGGCTCCCGATCGCGTCGTGGCATACGGCCGTAGATGTCGAGCGCCACGTGGAGGTTGGAGCCGGCGATCGTGTAGAGCGCCAGTGCCTGGTGAAGGACGAGCCGTGCGTACCAGTAATCGGCGTTGTCGATGCAGAAGTCGGTGACGAAGCGGCGATTGTGGGCCACGAGTCCCGGACCCTTGCGCCAGTCGGGCGCGTTCGCATGGCGCATCGCGTCGCTCTTGAATCCCTGCGCCAGCGAGGCCTCGAGTTCGTGGTGCCCTCCTCCCTGGAAGGCGAGCATGACGAACTGCTCCAGGGCCTCCCGGGCACTCCGCACGCGCTCTGCATCGAGCCGATCGACGGACGGTGGATCGTCGAGGTACTCGCGCAGGCCGCTGACTATGGCGGGCAGGATCCAGCCCAGCGCCTGCAGCGACGGGATGTCCTCGCTCTCGCTCCAACCTTCGTCGTAACTGTCCTGCCGTCCGCGGCCGTTCCCAGCTTCGTGGCTGCCGGCGACCGCGGCCGACCTGCCGGGCGAGTCGAGCGGCAGGCCGCGGGCGCTCCGCCTCGCCGCTCGTTCCATCAGCGCCTCGATCGGAGACTCCAGCGCGCGGTAGGCCGAGAGCGCATCGTCGGCGATCGCCTCGCTCGCAGCTCGGCGTACCTCCTGGTCGGGGTCCCGGGCGAATTCCCACATGCAGTGCCAGGCCGCGGGGAGATCCAGGGCAGCAATGCTCGGGATGGCCTGCAGCTTGGTCCACTTGGTTGCGCCGTTGGCCCGCCTCGTCCCGGCCACGATCTCCTCGAAGCGCCCCTTGGTGCCGGTGGCTCGCGCAATCTCCGCCGCGGTAGCCAGCTTGGCCAGCGCGTCGTCGGGGTCCTTGCGCCTCTCCTCAGGATGGAACCGCTTGCGTGGATCGAGACGGGCGTCGTCAGCGTCGCTCGCTCCCGCGGGCTTGCGTCCGTCGGTGCGAACCTTTCCGGGCAGCATCCGCCGTGCTTGACCCACCAGGCTTTCGAGGACGGTTTCCACGAGCTGCGGCGACTGCGGCCTTTCGCGGTTGCCCGCCGACGGCTCTTCGTCCGCGGCACGCAGGGCGGCGAAGGTCAGCGTCATCTGGGCGGTGAGGCGTTCGGGATGGGAGGGATCGAGCAACGCACCGATCCAGTCGGGCGACTTGGCCTCGAGCCAATCCTGGTTATCGCGCCGGCGAGGGCCGGCGCCCCGCTTGGCGAGACAACGACCAGCGAGGTACGCCTGCATGATCCGGTGATGGAAGTGGAGCTTGCCGCTGGGGTCGCGATCGAGGATGCGCAATCGCTCTCCGGTGTCGACCACCTCGTGAGCCGAGACCGTTCGCCTCTTCGTCCCGTCGAAGACCGCCCGATCGTCGGACTCGAGGAAATCCTCGATCCTCACACGCACCTTCGACCCACTCTCCTTCTCACCCTGCTCGCGGGCGGCGTTCTCGCGAGCCTGCATGGCCACCGCCGCCAGAGTCGAGAGCGCGGTCTCGGAAAGCGCCGTGAGGCAGCTCGAGCGCTCGCGCGATTCGATCGCCAACCAGCGGTGCACGCGACCCTGCGCAACCTCAGCATAAAAGCGCTCCAGCAAGAGGAAGCGAACCCACTGGGGGTTCCACTCGTACCCGCCATCGCCTTTCCTGCGGGCTTTGCCGATGTTGCCGCCCTCCCCCCACACCGCACTTGCCGGCGAGAGCTCCTCACACCTACCGACCGCGACCAGCCGCGCCAGCAGCTCCAGGTAGAAGGGCACTTCCGCGAACTTCCCTTCTCGCACCCATTGAGCGACGGTCCCCCGCACCCTGTCGGTCTGCGAACCGCCCGCCGGGGCTCCCGGCTCGGAGTCGGCCACATGCAGCACGTGGTCGACGGCGGCCTCCTGATCGAGCTGGTCGAGATCGATCGCCGAAGCGGCCAGGCCGGCGGGAATGCCGGCGGGTCGGCTCGTCACGACGGCGGGAAGATTCTCTCCCGCCAGTTCGTCCAGCCCGCGTCGCAGCAGAAAGCCGCGATCGCCGTCGGGAGCGATGCGATCGATGTCGTCGATCGCGAGCACGACCCGTCGCTGCGCGCATAGCCAGCGCCAGACCTCGTCGAGGTGAGCGTTCGAGCCGAGCAGGCTCCCGGCCAGTCGCTTGAAGCGTTTTTCCGCCGTTTCGATCAGGTCGGTGGGCATCTCCCCCCAGATGGGCACGACCACCGGCACGATCCCGATGCGGGCCAACCGTTGGGCCAGTCCGATCAGGGCGGTCGTCTTTCCCGCACCGGGCTCCCCCACGACCATCTGGATGTCGCTGTGGCGGCGATCGAGGATCCCCGGGAGGATCTCGTCGTAGAGATCGTCGCGCGGCACTATCGGCAGCTCCTCATCGCGCGCCATCAGCTCAGCCTGGCGGTGGGGAGAGGTGGTGGGCAGAACCGACTCCGGCCGCTTGACGATCCGGCGGCGAATGCGCCAGGCGGTGAACGGCGCGCGGACGACTCCGAGCCAGAAGGCGGCAATGGCGCCGATCAGCACGGCGCCGAAGACCGCGCTCGAGACGATCGCTCCGACGGATCCATCCGACGGCCGCAGGACCACTCGCCACACGGCGACCGGCACCAGGATCGCCAGGGCGAAGAGAAGCTGCGGGTTGAGCAGGGCCTTGAGACGCAAGCGCCAACGCACGAGGAAACGGCCGATCCGGCCGTGAGGCGCGCTGACCGCACGGCGAACCGCTTCGAAGGCCAGGGTCAGCCGCTCAGCCTCGGCGGCGAGGCGACGACCAACCCGGCGCAGGCGCGGCGCCGGCAGCACCCGCGCCTCGGCCGGAAGAGGTTGCCACTTCTCGCTCAGCTCCCTCAGGTGCCGCTGAGCCAGGTCACGGTCTTCGCTTCTCGAGCGTTCCCGTCCAAAGTACGCCTTTACTCTCAGCCATCCATGAGTAGTCGCCATTATTTGCGACTAGGCTATGCGAAATACGCTGCTGACGATAGTCCTGCGCGGACTGGACTCTCAGGAACCGGCGCCCATGAGCCAGGCGATGGCGTAGGCAACCGCTCCGATCGCCGCCGCCGCCGGCAGGGTGAGAAGCCAAGCGACGATGATGTTGCCTGCCACGCCCCAGCGCACCGCCGAGACCCGCTTCGCCGCGCCGGCGCCCATCACACCACCGCTGATCGCGTGCGTGGAGGAGATCGGGAAGCCGAGGAAGGTGGCGGTCAGAATCGTTGCGGCGCCAGCCCCCTGGGCTGAGAAGCCTTGGGCGGCGTCCATCTCGATGATCCGCTTTCCCCGGCTCCGCATCACCCGCAGGCCGCCGGCATAGGTGCCGAGGCCAATTGCCGCGGCGGCCGTCGCGATCACCCAGAAAGGGGGGTCGGCGGTGGCGCCGAGGCTGCCGTTGGCGATCAGTGCAAGCGCGATCACGCCCATCGTCTTCTGCGCATCATTGGCACCGTGGGCAAGCGCCAGCAGGCCCCCCGAGAAGAGCTGGGCGCGGCGAAAGCTCCGCGACACCGGCCCCGGTCGCCTCCGGCCCACAAGGCGGTAGATGCACGCGATCGCGGCTAGGGCCAGCAGGAAGGCGGCGAGCGGCGCCAGCAGCGCCGGAATCAGCACCTTGTCCAGCACTCCCCCGCCGATCACCGCGTCCGTTCCTGCGGCGGCTATCGCCGCCCCGAGCAAGCCACCGATCAGCGCGTGCGAGGAGCTCGACGGCAGGCCGAGTTGCCAGGTAGCGAGGTTCCAGGCGATCGCCCCGAGCAAGCCGGTGAAGACGACCACCGGGGCGATCGCGCCCGCCTCGACCACATCCTGCGCGATCGTCGCCGCGACCGCGACACCGATGAACGCCCCGGCGAAGTTGAGTATGGCCGCCGCCGCGATCGCCCCCTGCGGCGGCACCGCCCGCGTCGAGACGGCGGTCGAGATCAGATCGAAGGTGTCGTGAAAGCCGTTGCTGAAGGCGAACGCCAGCGCCGCGACGACGACCAGCACCATGGCGACGTCGGAGCTCACCTCACGCGTTCTTGATGACTATGCCCTCGACCGTCTGGGCAGCGGTCTCGGTCGCGTCGATCGCGTTCTCGAGCACCGCGAACATGTCCTTCCAACGGATCACGACCATCGGGTCGATCCCGTTCGAGAAGAGCGAAGCAACCGCGTCCCGTGAGATCCGATCGCCCTCGTTCTCGAGTCGGTGGATCTCAATCCAGTAGCGCTCCAGGTCCTTGAACCCGCGCAGATTCTTCAACCCCGCGGCGAGCTGCTCGCAGGCGCCCACCAGGACCTTGGTCAACGCTTGGGCCTGCGCCATCGGCGCCTCGATCTGGTAGAGCCCGAGGAAATCGGCCGCCTCCTCGGTGTAATCGACGATGTCGTCCACCTGGGTCGCGAGGGCGTAGATGTCCTCGCGGTCGATCGGCGTGACGAAGGTCGAGTTGAGCCGCTGGATGATGTCGTGAGTTATCCGGTCGCCCTCCTGCTCGGCCTTGAGGACCTCCCGGCCGAGGCCGGCGTCGTCGGGCCAGGTCCCCATCATCCGGTCGAGCAGCCGCGCCGCCTGCAGCGTGTTCTGGCCGGCCTCGATGAAGAGCTCGAAGAAGACGCTGTCGCGTGGCAGGAGCGAGAGGCGTGCCATCGACGGATCCTAGGCGACCGTGCCTCAGCTCGCCGCCGCCGCGAGCTGCTCGCCCGCGCGGACTCGGTGGCGTTCGCGGAGCTCCTCCTGCACGCTGCGTCGCTCCTCCAACGGGACCCTGAACCGCGTCCAAATACCGTCCGTGCCGAGCTCCCAGGTGTTGGCGTTGTCGGCGAAGCAGCGCTCGAGCACGTCGAGCAGCTCCGCCCGCAGACCCTCGTCTTCGATCGGCGTGACCAGCTCGACCCGGCTGTCGAGGTTGCGCGGCATCAGGTCTGCCGAGCCGGTCAGGACGCGGGTCTCGGCGCCGCGCTGGAAGGCGTAGATGCGCGAGTGCTCGAGAAAGCGGCCAACGATAGAGACGACGCGGATGTTCTCCGAGACCCCGGGCACGCCAGGGCGCAGGCAGCAGACACCGCGCACGTTGAGATCGACCCGCACGCCCGCCCGCGAGGCCTCGTACAGCGCCTGGATGCAGCCGGCGTCGACCAGGGCGTTCATCTTCAGCGCGATCCGCGCCTCTTCCCCGGCGCGGTGAGCCGCCACGGTCGCCTCGATCTCCCCGACGATGCGGTCGCGCATCGTCGTCGGCGAGACAAGCACCTTGCGGTACTCGGCCGGGCGTCCGTAGCCGGTGAGGAAATTGAACATCTCGGCGACGTCGGCGCCGATCTCTGGGTCGGCGGTGAAGAGGCCGAGGTCGGTGTAGAGGCGGGCGGTCGTCGGGTTGTAGTTACCGGTGCCGATGTGGACGTACTCGCGCACGCGGTCGCCCTCGCGGCGGGCGACGACGATCGCCTTGACGTGCGTCTTCAGGCCGGGGATGCCGTAGACGACGTGCACGCCGGCCTCCTCCAACGACTTCGCCCAGTGGATGTTGGCCTCCTCGTCGAAGCGGGCTTTCAGCTCGACCATGCAGACCGCCTGCTTGCCGCGTTCCGAGGCGCGGATCAGCGCCGGCACCAGCGGCGAGTCGTCGCTCGTCCGGTACACCGTCTGCTTGATCGCCAGCACGTCGGGGTCGGCGACGGCCTGGAGGACGAAGCGCTCGACCGAGCTGGCGAAGGAGTCATAGGGATGGTGGACGAGGATGTCGCCCTGGCGGATCGCCGCGAACATGTCGATCGGCTCGTCGTCCTCACCCTGCAGGCGCGGCTGGGTGACGGGCGACCAGGGCTCGTAGCGCAGCTCCGGGTGCCTGCCGGACGCGTCGACTACCTTGCCGAGGTCGGCGAGGTCGATCAGCCCGTCGACGTCGTAGACCTCGCGGTCTTCGAGCCGCAGGGCATCGATCAGCTGGCCGCGCAACTTCGGGTTCATCCCGGCTGCGACCTCGAGCCGAACGACCTCGCCGAAACGACGGCGACGCAGCTCGTCCTGGACCGCCTGCAGCAGATCGTCGGCCTCGTCGGAGATCGTGAAGTCGGCATCGCGGGTGACGCGGAAGTAGCCATGATCGACGACCTCGGTTCCCGGAAAGAGCGCGTCGAGGTTGGCCGCGATCGCCTCCTCCAGCGGCACGAAGACCTCGTTGCGCTCACCGACCCGCAGGAAGCGGCCGAGCAGCTCCTTCGGCACCTTGACGCGGGCGATGATCTCGGTGCCGCTGTCGGGATCGCGCAGGAGCACGCCGAGGCTGAGCGAGAGGTTGGAGATGTAGGGGAAGGGGCGGCCGAGCCCGACGACGAGCGGGGTCAGGGCCGGGAAGACCTGCTCGTGAAAGCGGGTGTCGATTTCGCGCCGCTCCTGCTCGTTCGCCGTCTCCAGCGAAATGATGCGGACCCCGTGCTCCTCCAGCGCCGGCCTCAGTACCCCGGTGAAGCAGCTGTGCAGGCGGGTGTCTAGCTCCAGCACCCGCGGCTGGATTGCGTCGATCTGCTCCTTGGCGGCAAGCCCGTCCGGACCACGGGCGTCGATGCCCGCATCGAGCTGGTCGAACAGCCCGGCCACCCGGACCATGAAGAACTCGTCCAGGTTGGAGGCGTAGATCGCGCAGAACCTGACCCGCTCCAGCAGCGGCACCTCCGGGTCCTCGGCCAGCTCGAGAACACGCTGATTGAAGTCGAGCCAGGAAAGCTCACGGTTGAAATAGAGGGCCGGATCGTCGATCGGGCAATCGTACTGCCGCACCTCCATCTCCCTTCGCCGCCTCAGGCGGCCCGGGAAGAGGCTTGCCCCGTCGCGACGGGGTCGGCGAGCGTGCGCCGGTAACCACTGGCGAGCTGCTCCAGGGCCCGCTCCCAGGAGCGGGCGCGGGATGCCCGGATCGCCGCCTCACCGAGGCGGCTCCGCAGTGTTGGCGAGGAGGCGAGCTGCAGCACCGCGCCGGCAAGGTGATCTGCGTCGGGGCGGCAGAGAATCCCGGTGTGGCGGTTCTCGATCAACGCCGCCGGTCCGCCCTCGCCGATCGCAACGACTGGCAGGCCGCTGGCGCCCGCCTCCAACACCACCTGGCCGTAGGTGTCGGTGCGCGAGCAGAAGAGGAAGAGGTCGGCGCTGGCATAGGCGCGGGCAAGGTCCTCGCCTTCGAGCCAGCCAAGGAAGGTCGCGTGCTGCCCCAAGCGTGCCCGCAGCTCCTCTTCCTCCGGACCGCCTCCCGCCAGAAGCAGGTGCAGGCGCGGCTCGACCTGCCGCGCTCGCAGGAAGCTCTCGGCGAGCAGGTCGACCCCCTTCTCATGGGTCAGGCGCCCGGCGTAGAGAACCCTGAGCTCGCCTGGGAAGGCCTCGCGATCGGCCTTCTCGGGCGTAAAGCGAGCCACGTCGACGCCGCGCTCCCAGCGGTCGATCCGGCTCTCGCCGGCGCCGAGGCCGAGCAGCGAGCGATCCGCCGCCGGGCTCGGCGAGAGCACACGTGAGGGCGCCGTGTAGAAGGCGCCGAGCGCCGCCGTGGAGATCGCCTCCAGGCCGCGGTCGCCGCTGCGCAGGCCGGCGTAGGCAGCGAGCTCGGTGTGGTAGCTGGCTATCAGCGGCGTTCCCGAGACGCGACTGAGCAGCGAAGCGGCGATGCCGGCCGGGCCGGGCGCGGTGACGTGGACGAGGTCGTAGCGGCCCTCGGCGAGAGTCTCGGCCAGGTCGGGCAGGCCGGGGACGCCGAGGGTCATCCCTTCGTAGAAGGGGACATGCAGCGAGGTCGCAGCGGGCAGGCGGCGGTCGACCCCCGGATCGGTTCCGACTACCTCGACCTCGAAACCCGGCACGCCGCGCTCGCGGATCTCCTCGATCGTGCGGGTGACGCCGTGCATTGCCTCGATCCCGTCGGCGATCAGGGCGACTCGCGGACGCTCGCCCGAGCGGCCCGCCAGCTTCGCCTTCTCAGCGCCAAGGAAGACGGTCGGCGGCGCGTACGGCACCGCCGGCAGCAGGGCCTCGAAAAGGCCACCGAGCGCCGCGGGTACCTCACCCTGGGCGACCGCCGCGACCCCCTCGTCGATCGCGACCCGTAGGCGGCGATCGTGGATGCGACGCGCCCGACGGTAGAGATCTGCGTGGGAGAAGTCCTCAGATTGCAAGTAGGCGATCAGGTCGCGGCCGCGCAGCTCGATCCCGATCGATTGCAGCCAGCCGTCGACCAGGGCCCGGGCGTCATCGGGACCGATGTCAGCCACGACCGCGCCCTCACGGGCGGCGCCCTGACCGACCACCCGCTGGGCGATCCGGAGCACCGTGGCCGGATCGGGCTCACCCGGACGTGCCGTCTCTCCGGGGT
>JBAREU010000016.1:0-1836 GCA_049796515.1 Solirubrobacterales bacterium | reverse complement strand
ACGGGGCCTTCGAGCTGCGTGTCGGCGGCGCCGACTGCACGACCGGCACCATTGTCGACTCCGGCCCCTACGCCGGCCAGCCGGCGACCGACGTCTCGAGCGTTGCTGCTGCTCAGCTCGCGGAGGGTGCCAACACCCTGCGCCTCTGCCTCACCGATGGAGCGGGCAATCGCGGGCAGGTGACCACGACGCTGAGCAGGGACACCGGCGCCCCTGAGACCACGATCACGCTCAAACCAGCGTCCCCGACCGCCGGCGCCAATGCCAAATTCGAGTTCTCGGGCAATGACCCCGGTGGCTCAGGTGTCGTCTCGTTCGAATGCCGCCGGGATGGCGGGGCCTGGGCGGCTTGCACTTCCCCGCGGGAATACACGGGCCTGGCCGACGGCTCACACAGCTTCGAGGTCAAAGCGATCGATCAGGCGGGGAACGTCGACAGCACGCCGGCGACTTCCGGCTGGACTGTCGACACCTTTGCTCCTGACACTCAGATCAACACCAAACCCGCCGGCCTCACCAACAGCACGACGGCGAGCTTCGCCTTCTCGGGCTCTGATCCCGGCGGGTCGGGAATCGTCTCCTTCGAATGCCGCCGCGACGGCGGCGTCTGGGCAGCCTGCCCATCGCCGAAGGAATACACCGGCTTGGCCGACGGTGCCCACAGCTTCGAGGTCAAAGCGATCGATCAGGCGGGGAACGTCGACAGCACGGCGGCAACCTTTAACTGGACGATCGACACCACGACCCCCGAGACCCAGATCAACACCAAACCCAACGCTTTCACGAGCAGCACGACGGCGAGCTTTACCTTCAGTGGCTCCGATTCCGGAGGCTCGGGTGTTGTCGCATTCGAATGCCGTAGAGACAGCGGCACCTGGGCGGCTTGCCCGTCGCCGAAGGAATACGCCGGCCTTGCCGAGGGCGCTCACAGCTTCGAGGTCAAAGCGATCGATCAGGCGGGGAACGTCGATGCAACTCCCGCTTCCTTCAACTGGACGATCGACCTGACCGCGCCCCAGCCGGTGATCGACTCGGTCTCCAAAGCGTTGCTGAAAGCCGGGCAATCGAGCGACCTCACCTGGCACGCAAACGAGAACGGCTCCTTTGAGCTTCGGGTCGGCGGCTCCAGCTGCACCGGCGGCACCGTCATCGATTCCGGCCCTTACACCAACAAACCGGCGACGGACATCTCCAGCATCAGCGCTACGCAACTCGCCGAGGGCTCGAACACCCAGCGTCTCTGCCTCACCGACGCGGCCGGCAATCGCGGCCAGGCGACCACGACTCTGAGCAAGGACACCGGCGCACCCAACACCATGATCACGCTCAAACCGTCGGCTTTGACCAACAGCCCCAGCGCCAAATTCGAGTTCAGCGGCAGCGACGGCGCGGGGTCGGGTGTCGCCTCGCTCGAATGCCGCCGCGACGGCGGCGCCTGGGCCGTCTGCACCTCGCCGCGTGAATACACGGGTCTGGCAGGGGGTGTCCACACGTTTGAAGTCAAAGCGATCGATCAGGCGGGGAACGTCGACAGCACGCCTGCGACCTCCAGCTGGACGGTCGATACGGCTACTCCCGAAACCACGATCACGCTCAAACCGCCGGCCCTGACCAACAGCGCCAATGCCAAATTCGAGTTCTCTGGCAACGATGGAGCGGGCTCCGGTGTCGCTTCATTTGAATGCCGCCGCGACGGCGGCGCCTGGGCGGCCTGTCCCTCGCCGAAGGAATACGCCGGCCTGAGCGAGGGCTCCCATAGCTTCGAAGTGAAAGCGATCGACCAGGCGGGGAATGTCGATCCCACCCCTGCGAGCTTCAGTTGGACGGTCGACACGA
>JBAREU010000015.1:0-2171 GCA_049796515.1 Solirubrobacterales bacterium | reverse complement strand
GTCTTGCGCCGATCCTGCGCGAGTTGGTCCGCATCCCCGCCCCCCGGGCCGGGCAGAGCCGCTCGCTCGCCCAGAGCCTCGCCGAGCTGCCCGAGGCTCGGCGCGAGGCGGCTGTGCTCGACCTGGTCCGCTCCCAGGTGGCCGCCGTCCTCGGTCATGCCTCAGCCACCGATGTCGAGCCCGAGAAGGCCCTGCAGGAGCTCGGCTTCGACTCGCTGGCTGCGGTCGAGTTGCGCAACCGGCTCAGCGGCGCGACCGGCATCGCCCTGTCGCCGACGTTGGTCTTCGACTACCCGTCGGCGGCGGCGATCGCCTCCTGGTTGCTGACCGAGGCCGGAGCGGGCGCCCCGGCGGAAGGCGAGCTGCGCGAGGCCGAGGTCAGGGAGCTGCTTGCCAGGCTCGAGGCGACGCTCTCCTCCCTGGGTCCCGGCGACGAGGTTCGCGAGCGTGCCGGCACGCGCCTGCGCTCGCTGCTGGTGAGCCTGTCCGACTCGGCCGCCGAGGACGGCGAAGAGCCCGCCGAGGACCTCGCCTCGATGTCCCACGAGGAGATGTTCGAGCTGATCGACGAGGAGTTCGGAGGGGGGTCGTCCAATGGCGGATGAGGCCAAACTCCGACGCTACCTGGAGAAGGTCACGGTCGACCTTCGCCAGGCGCATCAGCAGGTGGACGATCTCGAGAACCGCGCCCACGAGCCGATCGCGATCGTCGGCATGGCCTGTCGCTATCCCGGCGGGGCCACCTCCGCCGCCGGCCTCTGGCAGCTCGTCGCGGAGGGACGCGACGCTATCGCCGGTTTCCCGACCGACCGGGGCTGGGACCTGGAGCGCCTCTACCACCCCGACCCCGACCACCCTGGAACCAGCTACGCGAACGAAGGAGGATTTCTCGCCGACGCTGGCGAGTTCGACCCGGACTTCTTCTCGATCAGCCCGCGCGAGGCATTGGCGATGGATCCGCAGGAGCGGCTGCTACTCGAATCCTGCTGGGAGGCCCTGGAAGACGCGGGGATCGACCCCGCCTCGCTGAAGGGGTCCCAGACCGGGGTCTTCGCCGGTGTCGGCGACCGCAGCTACGGGCCCGTCGCCGGGATGACCTCAAGCATCGTCTCCGGTCGCGTCTCCTACGCGCTCGGCCTCGAGGGTCCGGCGCTCAGCATCGACACCGCCTGCTCATCCTCGCTCGTCGCGATGCACCTGGCGGCCGGCGCGCTGCGCCAGGGGGAGTGCGGCCTGGCCCTGGCCGGCGGGGTCACGGTGCTCTCCACGCCGATGCCCTTCATCGGCTTCAGCGCTCAACGCGGACTCGCCCCGGACGGCCGCAGCAAGTCCTTCGCCGAGGCGGCCGACGGCGTCGCCTGGTCGGAGGGGGTCGGCGTGCTCGTGCTCGAGCGCCTCTCCGAGGCGCAGCGCAACGGCCACCCGGTGCTCGCCGTGCTGCGCGGCTCCGCCGTCAACCAGGACGGCGCCTCCAACGGGCTGACCGCGCCCAACGGCCCCTCCCAGGAGCGGGTGATCAGACAGGCGCTGGCCAACGCCCGCCTCGAGGCGAAGGACGTCGACGCGGTCGAGGGCCACGGCACGGGCACGACGCTCGGCGACCCGATCGAGGCCCGCGCCCTGCTCGCCACCTACGGTCAGGAACGGGAGAAGCCGCTCCGGCTCGGCTCGATCAAGTCCAACATCGGCCACACCCAGGCCGCGGCCGGAGTCGCCGGCACGATCAAGATGGTCGAGGCGATGCGCGAGGGCGTCCTGCCGAGGACGCTGCACCTCGACGCGCCCTCATCGAAAGTCGACTGGGCGGCGGGGGAGATCGAGTTGCTCACCGAGCAGACCCCCTGGGAGACAGACGGCCGCCCGCGCAGAGCCGGCATCTCCTCCTTCGGCATCAGCGGCACCAACGCCCACGTGATCTTGGAGGAGCCGCCTGGGGTTGAGGCGGCTGAGGCGGAGCCCGCCCAACCTCTGGCCGGACCGATCCCGCTCGTCCTCTCGGCCAAGGCAGAGCCGGCGCTGGCCGATGTGGCGGAGCGCCTGGCCACTCATATCGAGCAGAACCCAGAGCTCGACCTGACTGACGTTGCCTACTCGCTTGCCACGACTCGAACTGCCTTCGAGCACCGGGCGGTGGCGCTGGGGGCGGATCGGGAGGAGTTGCTTGTGGGGTT
>JBAREU010000014.1:0-5498 GCA_049796515.1 Solirubrobacterales bacterium | reverse complement strand
GGCCCGAGCCGCGCTCGTGTAGCTCCTTGGCCAGCGAGGTGACGATGCGCCCGCCGGTGGCGGCGAAGGGATGGCCGGCGGCGAGCGAGCCGCCGTTGACGTTGAGCCGCTTGCGGTCGATCACGCCGAGCGGCTTGGAGCGGCCGAGCCGCTCGCGGCAAAAACGGTCGTCCTCCCAGGCTCGCAGCGTGCAGAGGACCTGTGCGGCGAAGGCCTCGTGGATCTCGTAAAGATCGAAGTCCGCCAGCTTCAGGCCGTTGCGGTCGAGCATTCGCGGCATCGCGTAGGCCGGCGCCATCAGCAGCCCCTCACGCTTGTGGACGTGGTCGACCGCCGCGGTCTGGCCGTCGACGAACCAGGCCAGGATCGGCAGGTCGCGCTCCTTCGCCCACTCCTCGCTCGCCAGCAGCACCGCCGAGGCGCCGTCGCTGAGCGGGGTCGAGTTGGCCGCGGTCATCGTGCCGTCCTCGCCGCCGAAGACCGGCCTGAGCTTGGCCAGCTTCTCGGTGGAGGAATCGGGCCGCAGGTTCTGGTCGCGCTCGAGGCCGAGGTAGGGGCCGACCAGGTCGTCCATGAAGCCGCGCTCGTAAGCCGCGGCGAGGTTGTGGTGGCTCTGCACGGCGAGCTCGTCCTGCTCGTCCCTATCGATGTCCCACTCGGCCGCCATCAGCGCGCAGTGCTCGCCCATCGAGAGGCCGGTGCGGGGCTCCTCGTTGCGCGGGATCGAGGGGACGACGTGGCCGGGACGCAGGCGGGTCAGCTGCTTCAGCCGCCCCGCGGTGGACTTCTCGCGGTTGGCGTCGAGCAGCACCTTGCGCAGGTCCTCGTTGACGCCGATCGGTGCGTCGGAGGTGGTATCGGCACCGCAAGCGATGCCGGCGTCGATCTGGCCGAGGGCGATCTTGTTGGCGACCAGGATCGTCGTCTCGAGCCCGGTGCCGCAGGCCTGTTGCACGTCATAAGCGGGAGTCTCGGGGGCGAGGCGCGTGCCGAGCACGCTCTCGCGGGTCAGGTCGCGGTCGCGCGAGTGCTTGAGCACGGCGCCGCCGGCGACCTCGCCGAGCTGCTCGCCGCCGAGCGAGAAGCGCTCGACCAGGCCATCGAGCGCGGCGGTGAGCATGTCCTGGTTGGATGCTCGCGAGTAGACCGAGTTGGAGCGTGCAAAAGGGATTCGGTTGCCGCCGACCACGGCGACACGACGGGGACTGTCGGTCAACGTCGATGCCTTTCGATTGGAGTGCGATACGAGGCGTGCAGGGGCCTGCAAGGCCTCCCGCCGCGTTACCCGTGCATAGATCCATGTAAACGTAACCGAGACATCGATCGATGTCCAGGTCTATGTGACCGGTCGCACGGACTCGCCAGAGCACAAACTTGACCTAAAAATAAATCATTTGACCTAATTTTAGATCAAATGACCTATACTTAGGTCATGAACGTGGCAAAGCCATTCGAAGCTCTCTCATCGGGGGTGGATCTCGATGTCCTGGTTGTCCTTGCAAGCTCGACCATGCCACGCAGCGGTCGCGAGGTCGCCCGGCGCGCCGGCAGGTCGACGACCGGAGTGCAGCATGTCCTCGACCGCCTCGTCGAGCATGGTCTGGTGCAGCGATTGGAGGCCGGCCGATCCTTCCTCTACACGCTCAATCGCAGCCATCTGCTCGCGCCGGTGGTCGAGCAGATGGCTGATGCTCGGGTGGAGCTAATTGAGCGGCTTCGCGAGACGGTTGGCTCCTGGCGAACTCCGCCGGTTCACGCATCGTTGTTCGGCAGCGCAGCACGAGGCGACGGCGACGCCGCCAGCGACATCGACCTTTTCGTCGTCAGGCCGGCCGGAGCTGATGCCGACGATCCCGGTTGGCTGGAGCAGGTTGATGGCCTGGCTGAATCGGTTCGGGCCTGGACCGGCAACAACGCCGGAATTATCGAGGTTTCGGAGGAGGAGCTGGACCAGTTGCGCAGAGACCCGCCGCCCGTCATTGGAGAGCTCAGGCGGGACGCAATCGACCTAGGCGGCGACTCGGCGACGAATCTGCTCGGAGCCTTCTGATGGCGCAGCGCCGGACGAGAACCCAGGCCTGCGGCGATGTTCAGGCGCGCCAGCGTCTCGCGCAGGCGAGGAGCTTTCTAGAAGTCGCAGAGCTCACTGCAGATGTGGATGACCCCAACCTCGAGTACGGCAGCGTGGCGGCATCGGTTGCCATCCTCGCGGGGATCGCTGCGTCAGATGCAGCCTGCTGCCAGGTGCTTGGGCGACGATCCCGTTCGGACGACCACCATGATGCTGAGGCGCTTCTCGTTGAAGTCACTCCCGGGGGGAGACGGGCTGCGGGTCAGCTACGCAAGCTGATCACGCTCAAGGATGCGGCGCACTATGGCTTCATCAGCGTCACCGCGCCACAGCTCAAGCAGTCCATTCGCCAGGCGCACCAGCTGGTCGAGTTCGCCGAGACGGTTCTGCAGCGCTAGGAGAGCTCGGTGCCGTCGTAGAGCTTGCGCACGTGCACGGTGTCCGCGGGCGCGGCCTCGATGCAGAGGCGGCAGAGGACGCACTCGTCGAGGTTCTTCTCGACGATCTCGACGCCGCTGTCGCTGGCGGCAAAGATGTCGACGGGGCAGACTTCCTCCAGCTTTTTGGCGAGCTCGGCGTCGCCGGCGACGGAGGCGTCGACCTCGACGTCGATGAAGACCTTGTCGAGCGTCTCGGCCATCAGGCGAGAACCTCGAGCTTCTGCTTGACCGCGTCGGGAATCTCGTCGATCCGCTCGACCACGCGGATGTCGGCGGCTTCGAGGCGGGCGATCTTCTCCGTCGCCGTGTCCTCCTTGCCCTCGACGATCGTGCCGGCGTGGCCGAAGCTCATCCCCTTCATCTCCTCGTCGTCCATGAACTTGCCGGCCATGAAGGCGACGATCGGCAGGCGCGAGTCGTGCTCCTTGACCCATTCTGAGAGCTGCGCCTCCATGCGGCCACCCGGCTCGGTGTAGATGACGATCGCCTGGGTCTGCTCGTCGGCCTCGAAGTAGGGCATCAGCTCGGCGTAGGTCGAGCCGATGATCGCGTCGCCGCCGATCGAGACCGCGGTCGAGACGCCGAGGCCGGCTTGGGTGAGCGATGAGGAGATCTCGGTGGTCATCCCGCCAGAGCGGCTCATCACGCCGACCGGGCCGGGCGCGTAGGCCTTGGCCGCGTCTTTGGCGGGGCCGCCGATGCCGCCCATCTTGCAGACCTCGGGAACGATCAGGCCGAGGCAGTTGGGGCCGATGATCCGTGCCCCGCGCATGTCGGCCAGCTCGACCATCTGGGCGACGTCGCGGCGCGGGATGCGCTCGGTGACGATCACGATCAGCTTGATCCCGTTCTCGATCGCCTCCAGCACGGCGTCCTTGGTGAAGGCGGGGGGGACGGTGACAACCGAGCCGTCGATCGGGCCGCCGTAGTGCTCGACCGCTTGGGCGACGGTGTCGAAGACCGGCACGCCGTGCACCTCGCGGCCCTTGCGGCCGGGGGTGACGCCGCCGACGACCTTGGAGCCGTAGTCGAGGCACTCCTTGGTCAGGTTGACCGCCTCGCGCCCGGTGATCCCCTGGACGATGAAGGTGGTCTCGCTCGAAAGAAGGATTGACATGCCTCTAGACCCCCAAAAGCTTCCACGAGTTGGTCATGCCGGCGCTCCCTGGATCTTGGCGACGGCACGTCCTGCCGCCTCCCACATCGAGACCGAGCGGTCGCAGTACTCGACCCCGTATTTGTCGAGGATCTTGAAGCCCTCGTCCTCCCAGGCGCCGGGGATGCGGAAGATCGCGATCGTCTCGCCGGGGTCCTTGCCCAGCTCGAGGCAGGCCTTGATCGTGCCACGGGCGACGATGTCGACCCGGGTATTGGAGACGATCGACATCATCACCGCGATCTTCTCGACGCCGTCCTTTTCCAGCACCTCCTTGGCCAGGCCACACGCCTTGGCGACCGAGGGGTTGCCGCCGATCTCGGAGTAGTTGGCTGGCTTGCCGCCCTGGCTGCGGACCGCGTCGGTCAGCGTCAGCGAGCCGCCACCGGCGCCGATCACGAGGCCGAGATTGCCCTCGAAGCCGTGGTCCTTGCCCTGGATCACGCCGCGGTGGTCGGCGGCGTCGATCGCGCCGACGTTGCGCTCGAAGTCGGAAGGTTCGTAGGTCTCGCGGGTGTCGTCCTCGGCGATCTCCAGGTGCTTGCGCAGCAGTGCCTTCTGGCGACCCACCGCCTCGTTCTCCATCTCCATGTGGGCGTCGAGGGCGACGAAGCTGCCGTCGGTCAGCTCGGCCAGCGGATTGATCTCGGCCAGGGTCATGTCGTTGTCGCGGAAGAGGCGGGCGAGGCAGGCGAGGACCGGCGTCGCCCGGTTGAGCTGCGAGCCGGTGACGCCGGTCGCGGCGATCGCTTGCTTGGCCTCGAAGTCGGCGATCGGCAGGAGGTTGGAGAGATGGCCGCGGCCGACGTGGTCGGGATGCTGCTCGGCGACCTCCTCGATGTCGATGCCGCCCATGTCGCTAAACAGCATCAGCGGTCGCTTCGCGGTGCCGTCCCAGACGACGCCGGCGTAGTACTCCTGCTTGACCTCGGCTTTGGGGTCGACGAGGACGCCGCGCGGCATGTGGCCGTTGATCTCCAGCTGCAGGATCGCCTCGGCGTGCTCGGCGGCCTCCTCCGGCGTGTCGGCGAACTTGACGCCGCCGGCCTTCATCCGGCCGCCGCTCAGCACCTGGGACTTGATCACCGTCGGCCCGCCGATCTCTTCGGCGGCCTTGCGGGCCTCCTCGGCGGTCTTACAGAAGCCATACTTGGTGACGGGAATCCCCGCCAGCTCGACGATCTTGCGTGCCTCGTACTCGTAGAAGCGCATATGCGGCGCGGAACCCTATCCAACCGGGGCGCCGAGCCAGGCCCTGCGTAGCTCGGCGGCGAGGCGGGCGGTGATCTCGCCGCCTTGTGCGACGGGGACGCCGTCTAGAGCTCGCACCGGTTCGACGCCGCGGATCGAGCCGGTGAGGAAGACCTCATTGGCGGCGAGCAGGTCCTCGTGCGACAGCTCGGCCTCGTGCGTCTCCAGGCCATCCGTCGCTGCAATCTCCAGCACGCGGGCGCGCGTGATGCCGGGCAGGATGCGGCCGTCGAGTGGGGGTGTGAAGAGCGCGCCGTCTCGCACGGTGAAGACGTTGGCGCGAGATGCCTCGAGCACCGTTCCGTCCAGGTCGGTGAGGAGCGGCAGGGCATCGGCAGGCAGCCGGATCTGTGTCGCCCCCAGCCATGAGCGATCCGCCCACTTGTGGGCGCCGAGCCCGCCGGCGCACACGTCGCTGTGCAGGGCAACTGGCCGCGGATCGAATACGAGCTCTCGCTCGATCGCGCGGCTGTCGACCTCTAGGCCCAGCTGATTCCTTTCGTTCGGTCTCACGGTGATGCGCAAACTGCTCAGCCCGTCCGGGGCCCGCTGGGACGTGCCGTCGCTCAGGGGTCCATAT
>JBAREU010000013.1:0-4272 GCA_049796515.1 Solirubrobacterales bacterium | reverse complement strand
CTCCAGCTCGGCCGTCACCCGCCGGCCGATCTCGCCCCTCGGCACCCGCTTGCGCTTCAGCCCGAAGGCGACGTTGTCCTCGACGTTCATGTGGGGGAAGAGCGCGTAGCTCTGGAAGACCGTGTTGGTGGGGCGCTTGTGCGGTGGCAGCCCCGCCACGTCCTCCCCCTCGATCCGGATCGTGCCCTCGCTCGGCTGCTCGAAGCCGGCGACCATCCGCAACGTCGTCGTCTTGCCGCAACCGCTCGGCCCGAGCAGGGTGAAGAACTCCCCGCCGGCCAGCTCGAGGCTGAGGTCGTCGACAGCTACGAGTTCGCCGAAGCGCTTGGTGACGCTACGCAGGTCAACGCTCGGCGTACTGCTCTTCATGCTCTTCTCCATGGCTATCTAGAGCCACTTCAGAAGGTAGCGAGTCCAGTGAGCCGGCTGGAGCGACTTCGCGGCGGCGGAGGAAGAACGGTTCGCGCCGGTGGCGGCGCCAGGCGAGCAGGAGGATCGCGCCGAGCACAAGGAAGCCGACGCCGATCACGGCCGGAGGGGCGATACCGAACCAGGATGCACCGGTGTAGGAGTTGGCCGGGTCGGAGTAGTCGATCAGCGCTTTGACGAAGAGGTAGCCGAGCAGCAGAGACCCGATCACCGGGGCGACGCCGACGAAGAGGAAGTCCTTGACCGAGCGGCGCAGCTCGCGCCGGTAGTAGACGGCGCAGGCGATCCCGGTGAAGGCGTAGTAGAAGGCGATCATCAGCGCCAGCGCCGAGAGCGAGTCGAAGAGGAAGTTTTCGCTGATCAGCTTCGAGGGCAGGTACCAGACGACGGCGAGGACGCCGATCGCCACGGTGGAGACGACAGGCGTGAAGTAGCGGGCGCTGACCTCGCCCAGCGCCGCCGGCATCGCCTCGGCCCGGGCCATCGAGAGCGAGGTGCGGGCGGCGGGCAGGATCGTCGTCTGGGTCGAGGCGAGGGCGGAGACGACGATCGCCAGCAGCACCAGGCTGCCGAGCGGGTCGCCGAGCGCCGCGTCGGCGTAGGCGGGCAGGATTTCCTCGTTGTCTTCAAATTTCTCCGCCCCGGCGATGCCCTGCCAGGCGACCAGCGCGGTCGCCACCCCCAGGTAGGTGACGAGCAGGATCACGGTCGAGACCAGGCCGGCCAGGCCCGGTGCGGTCACCGAGTGCTCGGTCTCCTCGTTGAGGTTGACGGCGCTCTCCCAGCCCCAGTAGATGAAGACCCCGAGCAGCAGCGCCCCGGTCAGCGCCCCGCCGCTCTCGATCGCGAACGGGTTGAACCAGGAGAGCGAGGGGTCGACCGCCGCCTCCGGCGCGTCGCCGGCGAGCACCTTGTAGAGGACGACCGCGACGACCAGCAGCAGCGGGCCGATCTGCAGGATCATCAGCGCCTTCTGCAGGTGCGCCGAGAGCTCGGTGCCGAGCACGCAGACCGTCGTCATCAGGGCGATCAGCCCCAGCGCCAGCAGGGTCACGGCGGCGGTGCTTTCTTCCAGCGACTCGGCGCCGATCAGGTTGAAGAAGGAGTAGGCGGCGACGTCCGCCAGCGAGCCGACGACGAGGATGCCGGTGACGCAGATTGCCCAGCCGGTGATCCAACCGCTCTGCGGGCCGATCGCCCGCGTCACCCAGGAGAAGCTGGTGCCGCAGTCCTGATCGGCGCGGTTCATGTAGTAGAAGGCCGCGGCGATGAAGAACATCGGCACGAAGGAGACGAGCAGTGCCGCCGGCGCCTGGAAGCCGACGATGACGACGATCGAGCCGATCACCGCCGCCAGCGAGTAGGCCGGCGCGGTCGAGGCGAGGGCGATCGTCAGCCCGTCGCTGAACCCGATCGCATCTTTCTTCAACCCCTTGTCGCTGCTGCCGGGCAAGCTTGCCATGAGTACGACGGTACGGCGTAAGCTCCATCCAGCACAAGTGGCAGATGTCCTAATCTTCCACGCCCGGCTTGTACTCTGCGTACAAGAGTCTCGATTTTGCTTGACCCAATGACCACTTGATTGCGGGACATGAGCGAGCTAGCGTTGTCCATAACGTCGTAGGACAAGAGGAGGAAGCGCATGGCCATCGCGTCCCAAGCAAGCGGAGGTGTCGACACCGGCCTCCAACAGTTGGCCATGCGGCACCTCTGGCTGCACTTCTCGCGCATGGGTTCCTACGGCCCCGACCACGAGATCCCGATCATCACCCGCGGCGAGGGCTGCTACGTCTACGACGACCACGGCAACCGCTACCTCGACGGCCTCTCCGCCCTCTTCTGCGTCAACGCCGGCCACGGCCGCACCGAGCTGGGCGAGGCGGCGGCGCGCCAGGTCGAGGAGCTCGACTTCTACACCCTGTGGAGCTACGCCCATCCGGGAGCGATCGAACTGGCGGCACGGATCGCCTCGCTTGCCCCCGGCGACCTCAACCGCGTCTTCTTCACCTCGGGCGGGTCGGAGGCCGTCGAGTCGGCGCTGAAGCTCGCCCGTAACTACCACCGCGCCCTCGGCAAAGGCCAGAAGTACAAGCTGATCGCGCGCGAGATCGCCTACCACGGCACCTCGTTCGGCGCTCTCTCCGCCACCGGCATCACCGAGCTGCGCTCCCAGTTCGAGCCGTTGACGCCGGGCGGTTGCCACGTGCCCAACACCAACCTCTACCGCTGGCCGGAGGACCGCCACCCGCTCTGGGCGGCGACCGCGATCGAGGAGCGGATCCAGTTCGAGGGGCCGGAGACGGTCGCCGCGGTGATCCTCGAGCCGGTCCAGAACGCCGGCGGCTGCTTCGTCCCCCCGGAGGGCTACTTCGAGCGGGTGCGCGAGATCTGCGACCGCTACGACGTGCTGATGATCTCCGACGAGGTGATCTGTGCCTTCGGCCGCCTCGGCCACATGTTCGGCTGCGAACGCTTCGGCTACGTGCCCGACATCGTCACGATCGCCAAGGCGCTGACCTCGGCCTACGCGCCGATGGGCGCGGTGATCGTCGACGACAGCATCGCCGAGCCCTTCATGCAGGGCGATGCCTCCTTCGCCCACGGCTTCACCTTTGCCGGTCACCCGGTTGCCTCGGCGGTGGCGATGGCCAACCTCGATGTCTTCGAGCGCGAGGACCTCTGCGGTCACGTGCTCGCCAAGGAGGCCGAGTTCCGCGGGATGCTGGAGACCCTGCACGACCTGCCGATCGTCGGCGACGTGCGCGGCGCTGGCTTCTTCCAGGCAATTGAGCTGGTCAAGGACAAGGACACGAAGGAGAGCTTCGACGAGGAGGAGGCCGAGGACCTGCTGCGCGGCTACCTCTCCGGCGAGCTCTACCGGCGCGGCCTGATCTGCCGTGCCGATGACCGCGGTGATCCGGTGATCCAGCTGGCGCCGCCGCTGATCGCCGACACGGAGCAATTCGAAGAGATCCACGACGTGTTGCGTGGGGTGCTCACGGACGCGTGGGAGCGGGTCCAGAGATAGGCGCGCCGATGCTTACCGTTCAGAGCCTGCTCGATGAGGTCGGCCTCGACCTAGCGGCGGGCACGCGCGCGGCCGAGGCGCCGCTGCGCTGGATCCACATCTCCGAGCTCGAGGACCCGACGCCTTGGCTCTCCGGCGGCGAGTTGATGCTGACCACCGGCATCCCGCTCGACAGCGCCGCCAAACAGCGCGCTTACATCCGCCTGCTCGCCGAGCACAACCTCGCTGGGCTTGGTTTCGGCACCGGCTTCAATCACAAGAAACTGCCGAAAGCGCTGCTCGAGGAAGCGAAGAAACGCGACTTCCCGCTCTTCGAGGTGCCCTACTCGACCCCGTTCATCGCGATCACCGAGAAAGCCTTCGCCAAGCTCGTCAACGAGCAGTATGAGGTGCTGCAGCGGGGCATCGCCGTGCAGCGCCGGCTCGAGCGGCTGGTGCTGGAAGAGCGCGGCCTGGAGGAGATCGTGGCGACGATCGCCTCCGCCGTCGGCGGCACGGTGGCGATCCTCAACAGCCGTGGGGAGCGGATCGCCGGCCGCGGCTTCCGTCGCCAGCTCTCGGCCGAGGCGGTCAATGCGATCCGCGACGAAGCGCTCGCCCACATCGCCGACGGGCATCCCTTCGTACCGACTCATCCCTCTGTGGCGGGCCGGGCTCTAGCCCACCCGGTGATCTCACCGGGTGGCGGCCCGCCCCAGGCTTGGGTGGTGATGGTCCGCGACTCGAGCGGGCTCGGCGACTTCGAGCGGTTGATCCTGCAGCAGGCGGTCGCGGTGGTCGCGCTCGAGCTGATGCGTCGCCGCGTCGCCCGCGAG
>JBAREU010000012.1:0-4224 GCA_049796515.1 Solirubrobacterales bacterium | reverse complement strand
GCGCGACACCGTGATCGCGGTGCCCAGCCTCGGCTCGGCGCGCATCTCCGCCACCGCGACGACGAGCCGCTACTCGATCAACGCCGCCGGTGAGACCGTCGCGGTCGCGGTGACGGCCGCCTGTCAGGCCTCCTGCAACGCGGCGGACCCGCAGCGGATCGCCAGCTTCCTCGGCACCTTGATCCACGGCTCCGAGATGGAGCTGCTCACGGTCCAGCTCGATACCCCTTCCCAGATCGAATTCGACTGCGGCTACGGCGCCCAGGCCTGCTACTACGGCGCCGAGAGCAAGATCGTCATCAACGGCAACGACACGGCGGCGCCAGACGGGGCTAGTCGCGAGTTCGTCCTCGCCCACGAGTACGGGCACCACGTTGCCCGCCATCGCGAAACCCCACCGCCCTTCCCGACTGCGCTCGACTGGGGCACGGCGCGCTGGTCGAGCTACGAGCACGTCTGCCAGCGCGCGCGAGCTGGGGCGCTCTTCCCCGGCACCGAGGGCTTGCACTACTTCCGCGATCCCGGCGAGGCCTTTGCCGAGAGCTTCGCCTACCTCCGCTTTCCTGAGACCGCAGTGCCGTGGCGCTGGTTGCGCGCCCTGGAGCCCGACGCCGGGGCGCTCGAGGCCATCCGCGAGGACACTCTGGACCCGTGGCTGGGGCGGAGGGTGCTCAGCCTGCGAGGGCGCGTCCCGCCCCGCAGGAAGGGAGTGGCCGTGCGGCAGTTCCGGACACCCCTCGACGGAACAGTCAGCCTGCGTCCCGCCAGACGTCCCCGTTACAACCTCGACCTCTTGAACCCGGCCGGCCGCCTTCTGGGCACCTCGCGCCACGGCCTTAGCTTCGGTCGCCAGCTCAACTACACCGTCTGTGGCCAGTCCCAACTGCGGGTCGCGATCCGCTCGTCTCGTCGCCGCGGCGGTGGCTTCAAGCTGCAAATCCAGCGACCCTGAGATAATCCCTGCGGGCGATCCCCTCGCCCGTCTTCTAGGGGGCGTAGCTCAGTTGGTTAGAGCGCCGGCCTGTCACGCCGGAGGTCGCGGGTTCGAGTCCCGTCGCTCCCGTTTCAACGAACGACGACGTCGGAGCGATCGATGACTCTGGCCTTACCGCAAATTCGACTTCGCTCTGTGTGCGAGATTTTCGCGTGCGCAAACCTCACCCTCTCGGCTAGCGACGCCAACCTCGTCGAGTAAGAGTTACCGCGCTGCGGGAGTACCGTGTCTTACGCAGGTAAGAGGTATTCGGACAGCAACGTCTAGTACACGATCGCGGCTGATTCGCAATATCACGTTTCGGACGCGAGCGTATCGCCGCTGACGGTTTGCTCGGCCTGGGCGACTAACTCCGACAGCGGCACTTCAAGTGCCGCTGCAATCTTGAAGAGGTTGCGAAAGCTCGGGTTTCTCAAGCCGCGCTCGATCTCGCTGACATAGGTGCGATGCATCCCAGCAAGATCGGCCAGTCCCTCCTGAGAGAGGCCGTCGATTTCGCCCCGCCGCGTACGTATCGCTTCGCCAAGAGCCTTTAGAGCCGTGTCCGACACGCGCCGAGCCTGCCAGCTATTTCCTTATGAGTCTACAGAATATAAGTAGCTAATAACGGCGCTCGAAACTTCACACTTATGCGTACCAATAGAAGTCCTTGCGTCAAACTTAAAGGGCCAACACCGTTGAAACGTTCGCCTGATTCCCTGGTTCAGGCCTTGGGCACAGTGTCAGTTAAATTTGTGGCCGGACGAGAGTGTATGTGTTGACTGTTTTCTCCGCTGGTTCGTCCGCCAAGGTGGACCCGCCGTCACATGTGTCTAGGCACGGCGGGAGATATAAACGGCCTTGGAGTGGACCAGCTCCTCGACCGGTTGCTTCGGCACAGCGTCAAAGCCGTGGCCAAAGACGTCGAGACATTCCAGCCCCGCGGCCTCGATAAGCTCGCGAACTTCCGCTTCGGGAAAATGGCGCTGAATGTGGACATGAGTCTCCACATCCTCCGTCCCCTCGAACTCCACTTCGAAGCGTGCTTCGCCGATCGAGCCGGGTGATGCATCGGGGGAGTTCTGGCCACGCCAGGTCAGCCGTCGACCGTCTCTTTCCACCGTCTGGACTTCGGCGAAGAAGGTGCGGTAGGTCTGGAGTACGTTGGCGTCGAACATCAGCAGCCCGCCGGGGGCCAGGTTTGCCCGCATCCCGCTCAAGGCCTCCCGGAATTCCTCTCCACTGAGCAGGTAGTTGACGGCGTCGTCCAAACACCAGACGAGATCGAACTCGCCGAATACCGGCAGCTCCCTCATGTCGGCCACCGATAGCTGTACGGCGTTCCCCACTTTGGTCCGCGCCACTTCCAGCATCGAGGGCGAGATGTCGCAAGCGGTGACCTCCCAACCCCGCTCGAGCATCGGCAAGAAGCTCTTCCCCGTCCCGCAGCCGACGTCAAGCAGGCGCCGCCCGCACAACCCGTGACTGCGGAGCTTGGGAAGGAGATTGCCCAGCCACAGCTCGTAGTCATGGTGGGCGGTGAAATCGTCATAGACGGGGGCGACCGCCTCGTAGGCCTCTTCGGCCCACTGGTTCCCCGGCTGGACTGCTGCTGCATCCATGACCTCCAAGACCGGTGAATGTTCAACATCGTTTCATTGATCAAATCTGCTAGTCTGCGCCGATCGTGGAGGTCCGTCGGCTCGATCACCGGGTGCATGGGGAAGGGAATCCGGGCGACTCCTGGGATTGGGATGAGATCCACAGGATCTGCCTGAGCTTCGCCTACCGCTACGCCAGGAATCGCACAGAGGCGGAGGACATCGCGCAGGACTCGATGGTGCGGGTATGGCGGAAACGGAGCACGCTGCGCAAAAGCGAGGCGCGCAAATCGTGGCTGGCGACGATCGTCCGCAACGAGGCCCTGCGCGAGTTTGCCCGCAAACGGCCGGCTCCCACCGACACGCTTGAGGCCTGGCAAGGCGACGACGACGAGCGCGTCGTGGCAACGGTCGAGCGTGCCGACCTGCACGCGGCGCTGGAGCGGCTCAACCAGCGCGATCGGCAGCTGGTGCGGCTGCGCTACGACGAGGACATGACCCAGGAGGCGATCGCCCACCGCCTCGGCATCCCTCTCGGAACGGTCAAGGTCCGGCTGCATCGCGTCCGCGCCAAGTTGCGCCGCGAGATCGGCGCTGTCTAGGCAAGACCCGGGGAGGCGAGCGGTCAGCGGGGGCGCTGGGGCCTCAGCCGGCCGCTGCTCGGCGCATCTCGACCGTTGCGGCACCCGGCCCGATGTAGGGGACCAGCAGCGCGAAGAGCAGGTCAGGCAGCAGTTCCGGCAGGCGCTCCGCCCGCCCGGTCAGCAGCTCGTCGAAGATCAGGCCTGAAACGGCGCCGGCGGCCATCAGCGCGATGTTCTCCGGCAGCTCGCGGCCATCGGCCAGCTTCTCGCCGTCCGCGAGGAACTCGGTGAACCGCGTGACCGCGTTCCAGTGCCGCTGGCGGGCGTCAGCGCCCGCCGCCGCCACCTCGACGATCGCGGTCCGCGCCAGCTCGGGATCGAGCGCGAACAGCTCGACGATCGTCGTCAAGCCGACCCGCACCCGCTCCAGCCAGGTCTGCTCGGCGTCGCAGCTGGCGATGACTTCGCCCAGCACCCGCTCGACCAGCATGTCGTAGGCGGCGAGGAAGCATTCCTGCTTGTCCTCGAAATGCTTGTAGAAGGTCGTGCGGGAGACGCCCGCCTCCTCGATCACGTCGGCGACCGAGGTCGGCTTGTACCCCTTGCGGCCGACGACCCGCACCATCGCCTCCAGGATCAGTTGACGCCGCGTTTCGCTGCCTGCCATCGGACCCGCCAGGGTTGAACTATCGGGTATATGGATCATAGCGGCAACGTGTACGTGGGCGTTTATCGAGTCAGCCTCTCGACCTCCCTGGCAGCCGCATCCGGGCCGATATATGGGACTAGCGTGGCAAAAAGCACGTCCGAAAGCAACCCGGGCAGCCCCTCCGCGCGACCGGCGACCAGCTCGTCGGAGACCAAGCCGGTGACGCCGCCGATCGCCATTCGGGAGGTATTGGCAGGCAGTCTGCGCCCCCCCGGGGCGAAATCCCGCCCGTCCTCGAACAGCGGCGTCAGCCTCTGTATCGCCGCCCGGTAGCGGCGCTGGGCGGCTGGCCCGGCGCTGCCGATGTCGACCAGCGAGAGCCGCGCCAGCGCCGGCTCTGCGGCGAGCGTCTCGAGC
>JBAREU010000011.1:0-3017 GCA_049796515.1 Solirubrobacterales bacterium | reverse complement strand
CAGGCTGACCTTGCGGGCGGCGCGGCCGCGGTCGCCGAGGTCGCGGATCAGCGCGGCGACGCGGGCGCCCTCGACCGAGCGCAGATGGTCGATGATCCCCTCGGTCATCTCCTCACCGGCCCCGCTTGCCGCGTAGTCGCCGGCGGTGATGTAGGCAAGCACGAGGCTGCCGTCGCAGTGGTACTGGATCCCTTCCAGCGCGCGCGAGAGCAACCGCAGCTTCTCGATCGGCACGTGCTCGTAGAGGCGGCGGTAGGTCTGGTCGACCTCGACCCCGGCTTCGATCAGGTCGGCGGCGATGCGGTGGGTGCGCGCGTTGGTGTTCTCGTACATGAACTTGCCGGTGTCGGTGACCAGGCCGACGTAGAGCGCCGACGCCATCTCCGGCGTGATCTCAGCACCGAGCAGGATGGCCAGCTCATAGACGATCTCCGCGGTGCAGGAGGCGTCGACCTCAACCAGGTTGACGTCGCCGAACATGGTGTTGTCGTGGTGGTGGTCGACGTTGATCTTGAACAAGCTCTCGTCGGTGAGGAAGTCGACCGGCATACGGTCGATGTTGCCGCAGTCAAGGAAGATCGCCGCCCGGTCGGCCATATCCGCGGGTGCCTCGTGGAAGACCTCCTCCAGGGGTAGGAAGCGGTACTCGATCGGCAGCGGGAACTCCTTCGCCGCGAGAAACATCACCGAGTCCTTGCCCAGCTGGGTGAGCAGGCGGTGCATGCCGAGCAAAGAACCAAGCGCGTCGCCGTCGGGCCCCTCGTGGGCGGTGAGCAGGAAGCGCTCGCGGCCGCGGATCTCGCCGGCGACGCGCTCGATCGCGGTTGCGCCGATGTCGGTGGTCTCGCTCACTCCTCCTCGTCTTCTTCGAGCAGCTGGGAGATTCTCATTCCCTGCTCGACGGTCGGGTCATAGTGGAAGGTCAGGGTCGGCGTGCGCTTCATCCTGGTCTCGGCGGCGATCTTCGACTGCAGGACGCCGTGCGAGGAGCGTAGGCCGGCGAGCGCCTCCTCGCGCGCGTCCTCGTCACCGAGCACGCTGACGTGCACTTTGGCGCTGCGGAGGTCTGGGCTGGTTTCGACCGAGGTCACGGTGACGAAGCCGATCCGAGGGTCGCTCAGCTCGGTGGCGATCGCTGCGCCGATCACCTCGCGAAGCACCTCGTTGATGCGGCGCATGCGAGAGGTGGGCATCCTAGTCCAGCGTCTGCTCGACCTGCTTGGTCTCGAAGAACTCGAGCACGTCGCCCTCCTTGACGTCGGCGTAGCCCTCGAGCACGATGCCGCACTCCTGGCCCTCCTCGACTTCCTGCACGTTGTCTTTGAAGCGGCGCAGGGAGCCGAGTCGGCCGTCCCAGATAACGGTGCCCTCGCGGACCAGGCGAACGCTGGCATCGCGGGTGACCTTGCCCTCGTTGACGATGCAGCCGGCGATGCGGCCGACCTTAGAGGCCTTGAAGGTCTGTTTGATCTCGGCCTCGCCGAGCGTCTCCTCGACCTCGACCGCCTCCAGCAAGCCCTCCATCGCGTTGCGCAGATCCTCGGTGATTTTGTAGATGACCGAGTAGGTGCGGACGTCGACGCCCTCGCGCTCGGCCGCGCGGCGGGCGTCGGCGAGGGGGCGGACGTTGAAGCCGATGACGATCGCATCGGAGGCCGAGGCCAGCATCACGTCGGACTCGTTGATGCCGCCGGTCTGCGAGTGGATGATGTTGATCCCGACCTGCTCCTGCGGCACTTTGGCGATCTCATCCTGCAGCGCCTCCAGCGAGCCGGCGACATCGGCCTTGAGGACGATGTTGAGCTCCTTGATGTCACCTGCCTGGGCGCGGGAGAAGACCTCCTCGAGGCTGACCTTGCGCGCCTGGCGACGGGCCAGCGCCTCGGTCTTGAGGCGATTGCCGCGCTCCTGGGCGAGCTGGCGGGCGCGGCGGTCGTTCTCGACCGCGCGCACGTGCTCGCCGGCCTCGCAGACGCCGTCGAAGCCAAGCACCTCAACCGGCATCCCCGGATCTGCCTTCTGCACGCGCTCGCCGGTGAAGTCCTGCATCGCCCGCACTCGCCCCCACTGCGGCCCGGCGACGAGCGCGTCGCCGACCGAGAGTGTGCCGCGCTGGACGAGGATGGTGACGACAGGGCCGCGTCCGGGGTCGAGCTGGGACTCGACCACCGTCCCCGAGGCCGGGGCGTCGGGGTTGGCGCCCAGCTCCTCCAGCTCGGAGACGAGCAGGATCATGTCGAGCAGGTTGTCGAGGCCTTCGTGGGTCTTGGCCGAGACGTCGCAGTAGACCGTCTCACCCCCCCAGTCCTCGGGGGTGAGCCCATCGGCGGCGAGCTCGTTGCGCACCCGGTCGGGCTGCGCCCCCTCTTTGTCGATCTTGTTGACCGCGATCAGGATCGGCACGTCGGCGGCGCGGGCGTGGTCGATCGCCTCTTTGGTCTGCGGCATGACCCCGTCGTCGGCGGCGACGACGACGACGGCGATGTCGGTGACCTTGGCGCCGCGGGCGCGCATCGCGGTGAAGGCGGCGTGGCCCGGCGTGTCGAGGAAGGTGATCGTCTTCTCGGCGTGGTGGACCTGGTAGGCGCCGATGTGCTGGGTGATGCCGCCCGCCTCGCCGGCGGCGACCTCGGTCTCGCGGATCGCGTCGAGCAGCGAGGTCTTGCCGTGGTCGACGTGGCCCATGATCGTCACCACGGGCGGCCGGTCGACGAGGCTCTCCTCGGAGTCCTCGAACTCGGGCGCCTCGGGCTCCTCCTCGGCGGCGGTGACGATCTCGATCTTGCGGTCGTACTCGTCCGCGATCGCCTTGATCGACTCGTCGGTGAGAGTCTGGGTGAGGGTCGCCATCTCCCCCATCATCATCAGCTTCTTGATCACCTCGGCGCTGCCCAGGCCGAGCAGCTCGGCGACCTCGCGCACGGTGGCGCCGGAGTTGACCTTGGTCGCCTCCAGCTCCGCCGGCTCCTCGGCTTTGAGCGGGGGCTCCTCGAGCAGCGGCCGACGGCGCCTTCCCC
>JBAREU010000010.1:0-1989 GCA_049796515.1 Solirubrobacterales bacterium | reverse complement strand
CTTAACAGACATAGGGCTGTGATTGCACACGGTTATTCAGGTGGGAATCCAGCATCTGAGTTGGGTAGCGGCGACGTTCAAACAACAGCTTGGCGATTCTCTGAAGAATAGTGATCGTCGGCACCGCGATGATCATCCCGACGATCCCGAGAGCATGTTCACCGACGATAATCGACGCGATGAGGAGCACTGGGTGTAAATCGTTACCCTTGCCAACAGCCAGAGGTTGGATCACCACGAGGTCGAGAAGCTTTAAGGAAAGATAGAGGACAACCACCTGGGCAATGACTGAGAGGCTCTTAAATTGGACTAGGGTAACCAGGATTGCGGTTGCACCACCGATGATCGGGCCTAGATAGGGGACCACGTTGGCTAGGCCCGTTACGACACCGAGTAAAAGCGGATAGTTGACACCGAGGATCGCGAGGCCCAATGCGGCCGCGGTGCCGACCACAATGCCTTCGATGGCCAAGCCGCGCAGATATCGACCTACACTGCGATCGATCTCGCACCAAACTGCAACTGAGGTCTCAATATGGTTGGCCGGCAAGCGATCCAGCACGAACTGAACAATCCTGCGACTGTCACGCAGAAAAAAATATGAAAAAAATGGAATCAACACGCCGGCCAGCACAATGGTTGCCAGGTGACTCAGAAGCGCAGGAAGATCCGCCACCTGTTGCTCAATAAAGTTATTCAACTTCTCGTAGCGAACTTCGCGAGTCGTAAACAACGAATCCGCGGCGGGATAGTTGGCAACGATTTGATTTTGCAAGGCATCGATGGCTTCGTCAAAGCGCTGGCTGAAGAAAGGCAGGTTACCCGAAAGAGTGTTAACTTCGGTCCGTAAACGCGGGAAGACGAAATAGGCCGTGAGAAGGAACGCAACACCAAACCCCAGGTAGATCACCGTGACGGCCACCTTGCGTTTAATCATGGCACCTTCGGCGATTTTCACTATCGGGTTGAGCAGATATGCGACGGTGGCTGACAGCAACAGCAGCAGGACAAAATCGCTCGACAAATATACGATCAGCGCCACAAAAGCGACGACCAAAGCCCAAATGATAGAGGCGGGCGGCATCCATCCAGCGGAATTAGAAAGCTCGGGAGTTTTTATCGTCTGTCCTTCAGCCACGGGAAACGCCTTTCGAAATCATACCAGGGTTTTCGTTTACGGAGGCTTGTTCAACGATCGTGCTATTTCGGCCATTTCTCTGGGACTGAGACTTGCGAACGTAACCCGCAAGGGTCTTCAATAGATTACCCATCACGTGAATTGCCAGTGTCCTTTGGCCCTCTATTAGGTCTTCGAAATCACTCCGGTATAATATGAGGAGGCGAGATGCTTCAGCGGCGCGGGCGCTGGCAAAGCGCGGCTGGTCGTCGATTAGCGCCAACTCGCCAAAGTAACCGCCTGCGGTCAGTGTTGCGAGTAGTTCTTCTCCCTCGTTGAGGGCGCGGCAAATGGATACCTGGCCGGCGATAATAATGAACAATGCTTTTCCGGGCTCCCCTTCCATGAAAATTGTCTCGCCCGGAAGATATTCCCTTTCGAAGAATTTTACCAAAAGCTTGCCAAGTTGCCTGCGACTCAAACCGGCAAAAAGCGGAACGGTGCCGAGAAGCTTAAGGCGTAATACCTGTTCGTGGTCCGTTACTTGCTCGAGCCAACGCCACCTAGCCATAGAATGCCACGTCCCTCATTTCTGCTGGTGCGAAGTCATGCAAAGCGACCAAATCGGCCTTACCTTATGCTTCCGGCATCGCTTGTCAAGGGTATTTGCGCCGGCAAATCTGGTTTGCAGTCGGAGAACGTTGAATCTTTTACAGCCCGGTGATATGCGCCTAGCAGGCTCATAGTGCCAGCCTCCATGAGTTTTGAAATCATTGACTGCGGTTGTTATAGTTCCAACGTGGAATCGATAAAGAGGCAACCCGTATGTCCGTAGAAGAACACAAAGCCAAGGGCAAGCGAAACATTAGTTG
>JBAREU010000009.1:0-12003 GCA_049796515.1 Solirubrobacterales bacterium | reverse complement strand
GGCCAGCAGCGGCCGGGGGCGCGCCGGCCAGGGCCTCGGCTCGGTGACGAGCTCGAGCCCGAGCGCCGGACCGTCGATAGCGGGGTGCCGCCGGCCGTGGTCGATCGTCGCCGGGATCAGCCCGTGGTACAGCGCCAGCGCAACCTTGATCACCGAGGCGACGCCGGCCGCCGACTCGCAATGACCGATGTTCGTCTTGATCGAACCGACCAGGCAGGGATCGTCCGCCGATCGTCCGCCGATCGCCTCGCCGATCGCCCCCGCCTCGATCGGGTCGCCTTTCTGCGTACCGGTGCCGTGCAGCTCGACGTAGTCGAGCTGCGTGGGCTCGACCCCGGCGGCAGCACAGGCACGCCGCACGAGTTCGACCTGGCTCTCGTGCGAGGGGGCGGTGAGGGCGGCGCTGCGTCCGTCGTGGTTGCAGGCAGCTCCGCGAATCGTCGCGAGCACGCGATCTCGGTCGGCGCGGGCACGGTCGAGTGGCTTGAGTACGAGCACACCCGCGCCCTCGCTGCGCACGAAGCCGTCAGCGGTCGCGTCGAAAGTTCGGCAGCGACCGCTGGGGGAGAGGATTCCCGCCCGCGACATCATCACGTCGGAGTCCGCGGTGAGGATCAGGTTGACCCCGCCGGCGAGCGCGAGCTCCGCTTCGCCGCTCCAGATTGAAGCCGCGGCGAGACTTACGGCGACCAACGAGGAGGCGCACTGGACGTCAAGCGAGACGCTCGGTCCGCGCAGGTCGAAGACGTAGGAGATTCGGTTCGAGGCCAGTGCGAAGCCGCTGCCCGAGGTCGCGTAGCCCGCGAGCTGGGCAGGGTTCTCCGCCAGCAGCTTGGCGTAGTCGGGCCACATGATCCCCATGAAGACGGCCGTCCGGGATCCGGCGAGCTGCTCGAACGGAAGTCCGGCGTCCTCGAGCGCCTCCCACGCGGTCTCCAAGAGCAGGCGTTGCTGCGGGTCGGCGTACTTGCTCTCTCGCGGGGACATCTGGAAAGCGCGCCAGTCGAAGCCCTCCACGTAGCCGAGCGAGCCACGCCAGCGAGCGCCGGGGTGCGCTGGCGGCGGGCCGTCTCCGGCGCGCGTGCGAGCACGATAGGGCGGCGTCTCGACGATCTCCTCGCGCTCCTGCAGAAGCGTCTCCCAGAGTTGCTCGGCGCCGTGGCTGCCGGGGTAACGGCAGCCGACGCCGACGATCGCGAGCGGTCGACGGGCGTCCATCTCAGGTGGTCTCGGTGTCGAGCGCCGCCAGCGTCGCGGCGATTGTGCGAAGGCTGCCAAAGTTGGCCGGCGTTATCGCCTCGATCGGCACGCTCAGGGCGAAGCGCTCCTCGATGAAGGCGGTCAGATCGGCCAGCGCCAGCGAGTCGAGGATGCCCCACTCGAGCAGCGGCGCGTCATCGGGGAGCTTCGCGCGACCGTCCAGGTGACGTTCCTCGATGAAGGTCCGCAGCGGCTCGACGAAGAGCTCCGGCCCGGAATGGCTCATCGCGGCTCCTCCTCCGCCAAGCGCCTCTCCAACTGGCGGCGGTCGACCTTGCCGTTGCGGCTGCGCGGCAGCTCGGCGAGCACGTGCAGGCCGTGGACGATCATGTAGCGCGGCAGGCGAGTGGCGCACCAGCGCTTGATCTCGAGCAGATCCGGAGCCATCCCCGGCCGCGCGACCACGGCCGCGACGAGGCGGCTCTCGAGTCCCTCGCCGAGCACGACAGTCGCCACCTCGAACACATCCGGGTGGTTGGCGATCGTCGCCTCGACTTCGCCCAGCTCGATGCGGTGCCCGCGGACCTTCACCATCGCGTCGCGGCGGCCCAGGTAGCGGTACTCGTCCGCCGAGATCCGTTCGACGATGTCGCCGGTGCGGTACGGGCCGCGCTGCGGGGGCGTTCCCCAGTAACCGAGCATCACGGTCGGGCCGGCCACGATCAGCTCGCCTCGAGCGCCGACCGGCAGCGGTCGACCCTCGTCGTCCTCGATCCAGATGCTGTCGCCCGAGCAGGCGCGGCCGATCGGAACCGGCCGATCGGCGCCCTCGTCGATCTCGCCAACTTCGTGATAGCTGCAGACGTTGGTCTCGGTCGGCCCGTAGAGGTTGAGCAGTCGGGCCTCGGGCAGGGCGCGGCGCAGGCGCCGCAGGGACCCGATCGGAAAGGGCTCGCCGGCGAACAGAACGGTGTGCAGCGCGGCCGGAGGGTCGTCGAACAATCCAGCTCGCTCCATCAGCATCAGGGCCGAGGGCACCGAGTACCAGATCGAGATGCGCTCACCGCGCACGAACTCGACGAGCTTCGTGGGGATGAAGGAGACCGCCTCCGGGATCAGGCAGACGCAGGCACCGGAGAGGAAGGCGACGTAGAGGTCGAGTACCGAGAGGTCGAAGTGCAGCGGCGCGTGGCTGGCGAAGCGGTCGCCGCTCTCCGCTGTGATCTCGGCGTGTGCCCACTCGACGAAGGCGAGCGCGTTGCGATGCGAGAGGTAGACCCCCTTCGGGGTGCCGGTGGAGCCCGACGTGTAGAGGATGTAGGCGGGCGCCTCGCCCTCTGACGGGTGGAGGTGCGCCGCGCCGCCTGCCGGCAGCGCGGCGGTGGGAATGGGCAGATTGCTCACCCGGCCGGCGTGCCGCAGGGCCCACTCCCCGTCGGATTGCGAGAGGGTCAGCCGGGCAGGTTGCGCGAGCTCCCCACCGAGCACCTCGTCGATGCGGTCGGCCAATGCGACGCAGGCCGCCGGCCGGCAGTCGTTGACGATTCGCTGCACCCGCTCGACCGGGCTGAGCGGGTCGACGGGCACGTAGACAGCGCCAATCCGCAGAGCGGCCTGCATGGCGGCGATCGCCTCGACCGACTTCGGCAGCCAGACCGCAACGCGCTGTCCGGGGCGGACGCCGAGCTCCTCGAGGGCGGCGGCGAGTCGGGTGACGAGCGCATCGAGCTGGCGATAGCTGACCTCACGGCCGCCCGCGCGGATGGCGGGCCCATCGGGACTCAGCCTCAAACCCCGGTCGAGCACGTCGGCAAGCGACCGCAGGCCCGCCGAGGTCGAGGTGGCCGTGGTCACAACCCCAGCCTCGCCGCGACGATGTCGCGTTGGATCTCAGAGGTCCCCGAGACCACGGTTGCCGGCAGCGCATCGCGCAGGGGCTCGTCGATCCCGGTCTCGGTCATCACCCCGAGCCCGCCATGGACTTGGATTGCGTCGAGCCCTGACTGTACGGCCGCCTCGCTGACGGCGAGCTTCGCGAGGGACACCTCGACCATGGCGTCGTGGCCGCGGTCGAGCAGCCAGCAGGCGCGATACACGAGCATCCTCGCCGCCTCGAGGCGCAGCTTCATGTTGACGATGCGGTGCGAGATCGCTTGGTTTTTGCCGATCGCGCGTCCGAACTGACGCCGTTCCTTGGCAAAGCGCAGGACCTCCTGCAGCTGCCGCCCCATCGCTCCCAGATAGGCGGCGAACAGGCAGGCCCGCTCGATCTGCATCGCGGACTTGAAGATCAAGGCCCCCTGACCCTCGGCGCCGATCAGATTCTCCTCTGGGACGGGGCTTTCGCGCAGGTAGACGCTGGCGGTCGGCGAGCCCCGCAGTCCCACCTTCGCGAAGGGCTCACCGCTGAGGAAGCCCGGCGTATCGCGCTCGACCGCGAAGGCGCTCAACGAGAGGTAGCCGCCGCCGGGCTGCGTGCAGGCATAGACCACGGTTACGTCGGCGACGGGAGCGTTGGTCACGAGCGTCTTCTCGCCGGTGATGCGGTAGCGGGCACCGTCGCGGCTGGCCCGGGTGCGCAGCGCCTGGACATCCGAGCCGGCCTCGGACTCGGTGATCGCGTTGGCGCCGATCGAGTTGCCTCGGGCGAGGCTCGGCAGGAGCCGCTCGCGCAGCGCCGGGCTGCCGGCGCTCGCGATCGGCCCACAGCAGGCAAAGAGGTGTGCGGCAGCGGAAAACAAAAGGCCGAGGTCTCTGCAGCCCTCACCGAATCCCTCGAGCACCCGAGCCGTGGTCAGGTGATCGAGGCCGAGGCCACCGTACTCGAGCGGGATGTTCAGCCCAGCCAGCCCGAATTCGCTCGCCGCACGCCAGGCCTCGGCGTCGAAGTTCTGGGCGCCGGGGTCTTGACCCGGTGCGCGATCGCTCAGCGCCGTTATGCGTCGTGCCGCCTCGACCGCGGCGTCGTGCAGGTCACGCTGCTGGCTCGACCAGGCGAAGTCCATCAAAGGGGCTCCGGCATGAGCACTTCGAGGGACGCGGGCCTGGAGTCGAGGTCGGCGGGTGGGGGGTACGGGTGAGGCCCCCGCGGCGCCGGACCCGCGCCGTGGGGGAATGCAGCGAGAGCCGATCGCAGGCGCTCGCGGGTCTGCGCCGGCGCGATGACCTCGTCGACGAAGCCCTGGTGGGCGGCGGCGAGCGCAGCGCAGTGGCGGTGTCGGTACTCGCTCGCCAGCGAACGGTGCAGCCCCTCGGGGTTGCTCGCTTCGGCGAGCGCCGTGCGGTGGATCAGACCGACTGCGCTGTGCGGATCCATCACGCCGATCTCGGCCTCCGGCCAGGCATAGACGAGCGTCGCGCCGAGCTGGGCCGAGTTCATCGCGATGAAGGCGCCCCCGTAGGCCTTGCGCAGGATGACGGTGAAGCGCGGCACGCGTGCGGCGGCGAAGGCGCGCACGATGGCCGCACCTCGACGAATGATCCCGTCGCGCTCCTGGCGGGCTCCCGGCATGAACCCGGGGGTGTCGACGAGCACGACAAGCGGCAATTCGTAGGCGTCGCAGAGCTCGACGAAGCGCGCGGCCTTGTCCGATGCGTGGATGTCGATGACCCCGCCGATGAACTTCGGCTGGTTGGCGATGACACCGATTGCGCGACCGCCGATGCGGGCGAAGCCGGTCACCAGGTTTGGCGCCCACTTCGCGTCGAGCTCGAGCAGGTCCGCGCGGTCGGTGAGCGCGACAACGATGTCACGCACGTCGTAGACGGCGCTCGGTCGCGACGGCAGCAGGGCGCCCGGGTCGCGCGTTGCCGGCAGGTCGCCGATCGCCGGCGAGCCACTTCGTTCGGATCTGTGAGTCAGAAAGGCGAGCAGCCGCCGCGCCTGTGCGGTGGCCTCCGGCTCGCTATCCACGATGAGCTGAGAGACGCCATTCGCATGGTGAACCCGCGAGCCTCCGAGCCCGGCAATCGAGATCTCCTCCCCGCAGACCTCGCGGACTACCCGCGGGCCGGTCAGGAACATCGCAGAGGGCCTGGTCATGATCACGAAGTCGGTGAGCGCGGGCGCATAGGCACTGCCGCCTGCGCACGTACCCACGACTATCGAGATTTGGGGGACGACCCCTGAGAGGGCGACGATCTCGTTGAAGATCCGGGCATATCCGGTGAGAGCCGCAACGCCCTCCTGGATGCGCGCTCCGGAGGACTCGAGAAAGGAAACAACGGGCATGCCGGCATCGCGGGCGATGCCCAGCAGTCGCACTATGGCGCCGGCTTGCGCTGCGCCAAGCGAGCCCCCCGCCACGCGAGCATCCTGTGAATAGCAGGCGACCGGGTTCCCATCCACGGTCCCGATTCCGGTCAACACGCCATCTCCTTCGTGCGCGCGCCCTCCCAGGGCGAGTGACTTCACGCGCGTCTGCAGAAGCTGAAGCGAGCTCCGATCGAACAAACGCTCCATGCGGCCCATTGCTGGCGAGCCGGTGTCGGAGTGAGTCTTGCGCTCGTTCATCGCTGCCCGAGCGAGCGTACCCACCGGGCTTTCACCTCACAAAAACCCACTGGCGCGGTCTCGACATCGTGTGTCTCTGATGCAAGCGTAAGTGTGACCAGGCGTGGTAAGGAAGGGTGAACGTTGCAGGTGCAAGCAGCACACACTGATAGGCCCGGTTCATCGCGGCCCCGCACCGCGCTGTTGTTCCCCGGTCAGGGCAGCCAGGATCGTGCGATGCACGAGTTGGCTCGTGCACAGTGCCCGGAGCTGATCGCACAGGCGGCCGCGGAGCTGGGGATCGATCCCTTCGAGCGCATCGATGCCGGAACGATGTACCTACAGCCAGCGGTCTACTGCGGGGCGCTCGCGCACTGGCGGGCCGCAGGCCAGCCGATCGCCGACTTCGCCGCAGGCCACTCGCTGGGCGAGCTCGCGGCGCTCGTGGCAGCCGGCTACCTGACGCCGGAAGACGGTATGCGCCTGGTCCTTGCCCGCGGAATCGCGATGGAGCGGGCCGCATACGCTGCTGAGCCGGGTGGACTGCTGGCGGTCATGGGCGCGCGCGAGCGGGCGCGGGCGCTGGGAGAGCGACACGACCTGACCCTCGCCGCCGATAACGCGCCTGAGCAGATCGTCTTCTCAGGTCCCGTCGCCTGCCTGCAGGCAGCGCGTAGCCAGGCGCGAGGACTTGGCGTGAGGGCCGTGCGTTTGCGCGTGCCGGCGGCACTGCATTCGGACGCTATGCGCCCTGCGGTTGCACCATTCCGGCGGGCGCTCGAAGCGGTGGGGTTCGGCGCGCCGCGAATGCTGGCGATAGCGAATGTCACCGCGGCGCCCTTCAAGGATCCGGCGTCTGAGCTCACGTTGGGCCTGGTCTCCTGCGTGCGCTGGCGCGAGAGCGTCCTGGCGCTGCAGGCGGCGGGGACGGGGTCCTATCGTGAGATGGGTGGATCCGACATCCTCTCGGGGCTCGTCGAGCGCACGCTCGCTGCAACCTAGAGTCTGCGCTCAGGCCGCGATCTCGGTCAGGGTTTCCCGCCGAATGCGCTGTTCTCTTTCGTCCAGGCGCTCGCGAAACGGCGCCGCCATGGCGTGAAAGCCGCCGTCGACGTGGAGTATCTCCCCGGTGATTCCCTCGGACCAATCGCTCAACAGGAAGCAGACCGCACGTGCAACTGGTCGGGGATCGTGCGTGTCCCATGTAAGCGGCGCCTGGTAGTTCCAGAACTCGACGAGCTCGGCGAAATCGGGGATCCCGCTTGCGGTCGGCGTGGCGATTGGCCCGGCCGCCGCGAGGTTGACGCGAATCTGCCGGTCCCCGAGGTACCGGGCAAGGTAGCGCGAGATCGACTCCAGCGCCGCCTTGCTGACCCCCATCCAGTCGTAGGACGGCCAAGCACGGCTGGCGTCGAAGTCGAGTGCGACGAGGCTGCCCCGCCCGCGCGGCTCGAAGGTCGGCGCCAAGGCCTCGGCCAGTTCCTTGAACGAGACCGCACTCGTGGCGAATGACTCGACAGCGCTTTGGCGAGAGGCGTCGAGGAAGTGTCCGCTGAGGGCGTCCTCGGCGGCCCAAGCGATCGCGTGAACGGCGCCGTCGAGCGCTCCGTACTCGCTGATGATGCGGTCGCGGAGCGCATCGAAGTGCTCGGGGACGCCGACATCAAGCTCAAGCACTGGCGCTGGCCTGGGCAGGGCGCGGGCGGCCCTCTCGGTGATCGAGCGGATACGACCGAAGCTGGTGAGGATCACCTCCGCACCCGCTTCCTGCGCTTCGGTGGCGATTGCGTGCGCGATGCTGTGTTTCGTCGCCACCCCGGTGATGAGCAGTCGCTTGCCTTCGAGCATGGTCTCTCGTCTCCTCGGTTGAATTGACTAGCGTCCGTCGAAGTACGGCGGTCGTCCCGCGTGAATCGCCTCGATGCCCTCGCGGAAATCCGCGGTCGAGCAGAGGTCGGCGAAGAGATGGCGTTCGCGCTGGAGGTGGTCGGCGAAGCCCTCGTGCCAGGTGCCTTGCAGGAGTTGTTTGGTCGACGCTACGGACCGCGGTGCCCACCGCGTCAGCCGCCTTGCACGGCGTAGGGCGACCGCCAGCAGCTCGGCCTCCTCGACGACCTCGCTGACCATTCCCAGATGCTCGGCTCGTTGTGCGCGGACGAGCTGGTCGCCAAGGATGATCGCCCGCGCCCGCGCGTCGCCGACGATGCGCGGAAGTAGGTAGGTGAGACCGGCGTCCGGCGACAGCCCGATTGCCCCGTAGGCGGCGACGAACGTCGCCCGCGGTGCCGCGACGCGATCGTCACAGGCGAGCGCCAGGCCGAATCCGGACCCGGCCGCGAGCCCGTTGACGGCGGCGACCACAGGGAAGGACATGCGACGAACGTTGAGGATCGTTCGCTGGATCGACTCGACCTGAGCGCGGCTCACCGCGACGACGTCCGTCGTTGGATCGTGGATGCAGTCCCGAATCGACCCGATGTCGCCTCCGACCGAGAACGAGTCGCCCGCGCCGGTGATCACGAGCCCCCTGAGCCCCGCTTCGTCCGCCAGGTAGGTGGTTGCGTCCTCCAACTCCGAGAGCAGCGTTGGGCACATCGCGTTGCGCTGCTCGGGTCGGTGGAGGGTTAGAGTGCCCCATCCGTCCGAGATTGCGATGCGCAGATCGCTCCACCGCGATGCGCTCTCGGTGGCGGTGTGGGGCATCTCGTCGGTTTCCTTCGTCTCCACGCTCATGCCTCCGGCGCGAGTCCGATCGCACTGCAACCACCGTCGACGTGAAGGGTCTGACCGGTCATGCCGCGAGACCAGTCGCTCAAGAGGAAGCAGACCACGCCCGCCACCGGTCGGGCATCGGATCGATCCCACCCGAGCGGCGCTCGCTCCGTAAAAGCGTCGGCGATTGCCGTGAACGCCGGGATCTGGCTTGCGGCGACGGTGAGCACGGGTCCTGCCGAGACCGAGTTGACCCTGATGCCGTCGCTGCCGAGATCGCGCGCGAGGTAGCGCGAGGCGGCCTCGAGCGCAGCCTTGCTGACGCCCATCCAGTCGTACGACGGCCAGGCGACCGACGAATCGAAGCTGAGGCTGACGAGGCTCGAGCGTCGGTTATCGCGCATCAAGCCGCGTAGGGCCGCCGCGAGCCGCGCGAGGGAGACCGTGCTCGCGTTGAACGTGCCACAGGCCAGCTCCGGCGGCGTCGAGCCGAGGTCGCCGCTCATCGCCTCGGGGGGCGCGTAGGCGACCGCGTGAACGACGCCGTCGAGTCGGCCCCAGCGCTGGTCAAGCTCGTCAGCGACGCGTCTGAGATGACCCTCGTCGGTGACGTCGAGCTCCAGCACATCGACTGGCGTCGGCAGGCGGCGCGCCGTGCGCTCAGTGACGGCACGCATGCGGTCGAAGCTCGTCAACACGATCTCCGCACCCGCCTCCTGGGCCTCTCGGGCCACGGCGTAGGCAATACTGCGCTTCGTCGAGACCCCCGTGATGAGCACGCGCTTGCCGACGAGCGATCCTGCGCTGCGAGCAGCCGCTGTCACGTGAGATGACTCCGCACGGCGTCAATGACGTCGCCGACGCTGATCGCGTCGGCGAAGGCGTTCGCGGCGATGCCGATCTGGCTCTCCTCTTCGAGGATCTGCGTGAGTTCGACCAGATCGAGCGAGTCGATTTCCACATCGGCGAGCTGCATGTCGAGGGCAAGGGGACCGTCGACCGCAGCCATGCTGTCGAGCGCATCCAAAACAACACTGTCAACCAACCGGGCATCGCTCATCCCCTTTGCCTCACTGCTCTCCTCGCTGGAGAGGCACCGTGAACGTGTGCGCGCACTCCGGACATACCGCGGCGATCCCTTCGTGTACGGCGGCCGGCGGGGCGCTTGGACTTGGGGAGCGATCACACCGACGACCGGCAGCTCGGAGCTCGATCCTCAGATCGCCCACGGATAACCTCTGGTTGCTGGCTAATTCGAGCCAATAGTCCTGCTCGGCCGGCTCCAGGGCGCTCACCTCTGCGTGGTGACTGAAGGACAATTTGTCCCGACGTCGGGACAAATCGAAACGCGACGCGACGTAAGCCATGTTCCTCAGACTGTGGCCGTCATAACCCGTGATCCGAGCCGCCGCCTTGTATTTCTCACCCCATTTCGACACCCCGTAGCGCACCCAATCGCCCAGCCACCACTGACTGCAGCGCCCCATCGTGCCCAGCCGTCGTCCCACCTCAGTCCACTGTGGGAGCTCCAGATTTCCCGCCGGCCTCCAAGCAACTGCATCGAGGGTGTAAGGAAGGGGCTTGCGGACCGACGGCTGGCGGCCGGTGTCCGATTTCAGAGATATGGCTTCGCCGGTCATTGTCAGACAAACCACCCGACGGACCGATCCGAACAGGGGAAATGGCAATTTTTGAACCGCACGTCGCCTCCCGTGGCAAATTCGCAAGCGGTTCAATATCAATACCATAATTTTTTAGAGCATGATGGAACAATATGGTCCTATAGCCGAATCTTCGATCAAGCAAAGTGTCGCAATTGATCGGCAGACACCCTCAGTGGGGGTCACCTGATGTATGAGCATCCGAGAGAGAGGGAGAGAGGCGCAGTTCCTCCAAGCGCAGTGCCACCTCCAGCTCGGCTCGACACACGTGAAGCAGCCGGCCAAGTGCATTCTCGACTTTTTGTAGCCGCCGCCGAACCGTGTGGCGGTTGACTTCGAGTGCGGCAGCCGCGGCTACGGTATTGCAGTCGGCATCGAAGTAGGCTCGCAGCGTTCCACGGAGCGCACCGTCGGAATCGCCGGCATGATCTAGAGGCGCGAGATAGGTCTTCAGTAGGGGCTCGATCAGGGCTTCGTTCCGCAGTACCGCCGCCACCAGTAGGACGTCGCTACCTCGGATGAGTCGCTGGGGCTGGCGCAGCAGGACCTGCATTCCCGCGAGGGCTTCGTGGTGGGTCAGACGCCAGCCCTCGACGCCTCGGTGTGGCTCGCCGACCGCCAGCGAGGCGCGCTCGCATCCAATGGCCGACAGCTGTCGCTCGACATCCGGGACACGAAGTTCTCGCCTCCCGCCAAGCCATGCCCACACGATCCGGCCGCCTTGGGGCACGACGAGAGTCTGGCGGTCAAGCGCTGCCGCCAACGCTCGGACAGCATCCTCGGCTTCGGCACCCAGGGCGATCAAGCCCATATGCCAGGCATCCAACTCATAGGCCAGGTCGTAGGGATCGTCGGGGTCGACACCGCTGAGCGTTTGCTGCACGCGTTCGGTGAGGCGCTGGGCAGGCGATCGCATCGTTCGCTCGTGCTCGCGCATGTATTCCGCCGCCACGATCCCTACGAGGCGATCGAACTGTCGGGTCTGGGTGCTGAGAATCTGCCGAAGAGGTTGACTCGGCTGCTGGTTGGCGCTGTCGATGATGAACTCTCGCAGCAGCCTGTCGCCCGCTCTGTAGCGCCGTAGCACCGTCTCCAGGCTGACGCCGTTTCGTACTGCGCGACGGGCCTGTGCCGGCACCGCCTGTGGAGCCGGCCCCGACCAATCTTCGCCCTGCTCGATGCTCATCAGACCGAACTTCACGGACTCCGCTACCGCTGTCCTCAATCCCCCGATGTAGTCGGCGGCCATGTCTCCCCCCGGGTCTGGAAGTGCGCGCACGCGTGCGAAGATCGCTTCCTCGATCAAGGAGGACCGTTCGCTCAGCCAACTCACGAGCTGGGCTCGAAACTCTTGAAGGTCGGTGCGACCATCGCTAGAGCTCATCGCTGCTCCTTTGACTTGGACGAAGGAGGACTTGAGCAGGATCAGGTCGTCGCTCTGGCGATCCACTCCCCCGCAAATATCGGTGTGGAGCAGTAACGTGCCTCCGGACTTAGAACTAGCACCCTAGATTCGTATAATCAAGAAATCACGTGTAATTTCCAAGGCAACGAAGTAAGGTGTGGTGAGGCGGTCGGCCGCTGCCTACCTCAGTTCGGCTGAGCTCTTGCCGAGCAGCTGGCGTGCCACGATCAGCAGCTGGATTTGCTGCGTTCCCTCGAAGATGTCGAGGATCTTGGCGTCGCGTGCCCACTTCTCCAGGAGCTCGTCCTCGCCGTAGCCGGCAGCGCCGCAGAGCTCGACGCAGCCGAGCGCGACGTCGACGCAGGTGCGCCCGGCCTTCGCCTTGGCCATCGAGGCCTGCAACGAGTTGGGTTTGCCGTTGTCGGCCATCCAGGCCGCCTGCAGGGTCAGCAGGCGGGCCGCCTCGTAGTCGGCCTCCATCTCCAGATAGCGACTGACGGCGGCCGGTTGAGACAGCGCCGGCAGCGCATAGT
>JBAREU010000008.1:0-3975 GCA_049796515.1 Solirubrobacterales bacterium | reverse complement strand
GTCGGCGCGGCGCGGCTCCAGTTCGGCCGCCTCGCGCAGCGAGAGCTCGTCGCCTTTGGCCAGCAGCTCGTCGGCCCGTGACGGCACCAGCGAGTCGAACAGCTCCGCGACCTTCGCTTTCGGCACCGCGCCGACGAACTCGCTCGCCACCTTGCCGTCGCGGAACGCCTTCACCGCCGGGATCCCCTGCACCTGGTAGCGGGCGGCCAGCGCCTGGTTCGCGTCGACGTCGACCTTGGCGAGAACGACCTTGCCGCCGCGCGCGGCCTCGGCCGCCTCCAGCGCCGGGGTCAGCGTGCGGCACGGCCCGCACCACTCGGCCCAGAAGTCGACCACGACCGGAACCTGGTGGGAGCGCTCGATCACCTCCTGGCCGAAGCTCGCCTCGGTCACGTCGATCGCCATGCCGGGCAGGTTAGACGGCCGCAAATCCACCTTGCGCGACCGGCCTGATCGGCGTACGGTCTCCATGGGCGGGGAATTTCCACCGAAGGAGGAGTTATGTCGAATGTCGACACCGCCCGGGCCGCCTACGAGGCCTTCGGCCGCGGCGACCTGGAGTCACTGAGCGAGATGCTGGCCGAGGACGGGACCTGGCTCACCTCGGATGAGTTGCCGCTCGGCGGCGAAACGCACGGCCGCGACGCGATCCTCGGCAACTTCACCCAGATCCCCAATTACTGGTCGTCGTTCAGCGTCGAGCCGGAGGAGTTCATCGATGCGGGCGACTGGGTGGTCATCAGGGGCACGCAGCGCGCCGGCAACGACGCCGGCAGCTTCGAGGCGCCGTTCGCCCACCTGATGAAGTTCGAGAACGGCAAGATCATCCGCGGCGAGTTCTACGCCGACAGCGCCAAAGCAGCGAAGGTCCTCGCCTAGCGGCGGCTCTGGCGGCGCCTGAGCGGTGGCCGGGCCAAGCAGATCAAGGACGACCGAGGGAGTGTGCTTCGCACATGACCGAGGGAGGACGCCGATATGCGCCGGCCAGGGCGCCGCTCAGGTGCCGGCGGTCATGCCGTCCAAGTCGCGGCGGAGCTCCTTGAGCTCGTCGCGAATGCGGGCCGCCTCCTCGAAGCGGAGGTCGTCGGCGGCAGCGAGCATCTCCTCCTCGAGCGAGACGATCGTGCGCTCGAGCTCGGCTGGGTCGGCGAACTCTCCATCCGGCTTGCGGCGGCGGCGTTTCGGCGCCCGGTCCTCCATCGCCAGGAACTCGGACATCTCGGAGATTCCCTTGCGGACCGTCGCCGGGGTGATCCCGTGCTCCTCGTTGTAAGCGAGCTGGATCGCGCGGCGGCGGTCGGTCTCACGCATCGCCGCGCGCATCGCGTCGGTCTCCTTGTCCGCGTACATCAGCACCCGCCCGTTGACGTTGCGGGCGGCGCGGCCGATCGTCTGCACGAGGCTGGTCTCGCCGCGCAGAAAGCCCTCCTTGTCGGCGTCGAGGATCGCCACCAGTGAGACCTCGGGCAGGTCGAGACCCTCGCGCAGCAGGTTGACGCCGACGAGGACGTCGTACTCGCCAAGGCGCAGCTCGCGCACGATCTGGATCCGTTCCAGGGTGTCGATCTCCGAGTGCAGGTAGCGGACCTTGATCCCGTACTCGAGCAGGTAGTTGGTCAGGTCCTCAGCCATCTTCTTGGTCAGGGTCGTGACGAGGACGCGGTCGCCGGCGTCAGCGCGCGCCCGGATCTCGTTCATCAGGTCGTCGATCTGGTTCTTCGTCTCGCGCACCTCGATCTCGGGGTCGATGATTCCCGTCGGGCGGACGATCTGCTCGACCGTGCGCGACGATTCGGCCCGCTCGAACGGCCCCGGGGTCGCCGAAACCATTACCAGCCGGTCGACCCGGTCGAGGAACTCCTGGAACTTGAGCGGTCGGTTGTCAATCGCCGATGGCAGGCGAAAGCCGTAGTCGATCAGGGTCGTCTTCCGCGATCTATCTCCCTCGTACATACCGCCGATCTGGGGGATCGTCTGGTGGGACTCGTCGACGAAGACGACGAAGTCATCGGGGAAGTAGTCGATCAGGGTGTGTGGCGGGCTGCCCGGCGGGCGACCGTCGAGGATGCGCGAGTAGTTCTCGATGCCCGAGGTGAAGCCGAGCTCCTTCAGCATCTCGATGTCGTAGGCGGTCCGCTGACGCAGCCGGTGGGCCTCAAGCTGCTTGCCCTCCTCCTCGAGTTCGGCCGTACGCTTGTTCAGTTCGTGGCGGATCTCCTCGACCGCACGATCCAGGGTCTCGTCGCGGGTCACGTAGTGAGAGGCGGGCCAGACCGAGACGTGGTCGATCGTGTCGAGAATCTCGCCGGTCAGCGGGTCGAAGTGCTGGATCGACTCGATCTCCTCGCCGAAGAGCGAGATCCGGTAGGCGGACTCGGCGTAGGAGGGCATGATCTCCAGCAGCTCGCCGCGCACCCGGAAGGCGCCGCGGCCGAGCACCGAGTCGTTGCGCTGGTATTGCATTTTCACCAGCTTGCGCAGCACCTCGTCGCGGTCGATCTGCTCGCCGACCTTGAACAGCTGCATTTTTTCGTTGTAGACCTGCGGTGAGCCAATCCCGTAGATGCAGGAGACCGAGGCGACGATGATCACGTCGCGGCGGGCGAAGAGCGCCGCCGTCGCCGCGTGGCGGAGGCGGTCGATCTCGTCGTTGATCGAGGAGTCCTTCTCGATGTAGAGGTCCTGGGCCGGAACGTAGGCCTCGGGCTGGTAGTAGTCGTAGTAGGAGACGAAGTACTCGACCGCGTTCTCGGGGAAGAACTCGCGGAACTCGTTGCAGAGCTGCGCGGCGAGCGTCTTGTTGTGGGCGATCACCAGGCTGGGCCGCTGCACCGCCTCGATCGTCCCCGCCATCGTGAAGGTCTTGCCCGTGCCCGTCGCACCGAGCAGGGTCTGGAAGCGCTCCCCCTTCTCCAGCCCCTCCGCCAGCCCGACGATCGCCTGCGGCTGGTCGGCGGTCGGCGTGTAAGCAGGGTTGAGCTTGAAATCGGGCACGCGATGACGATAGCGAGGCGGCGGGGCGCCTTTGTCGGGCTATACCTGACAAAGGCGCCCTGCGCCCGTGCCTGGCAGACTGCCGACCGGTGACTCGCTCGCAGAAAGCCCTGGCAGGCTTCTTCGCCTTCATGGGCACGATGCACTTCGTGATTCCGCGCAGCTTCGAGGCGATCATGCCGCCGTCGTTGCCCTACCACCGCGAGGCCGTGATCGTCAGCGGGCTGGCCGAGATCGCCGGCGGCGCAGCCGTCGTCCCGGCGCGCAGCCGCCGTTTCGCCCGCTGGTGGCTGCTCGGGCTGCTGCTCGCGGTCTTCCCGGCAAACATCCACATGGCCGTCAACCCGGAGCAGGTGCGTGGGCTCGACCTGAACCGCGTCCCGCGCTGGGCACTGTGGGCGCGCTTGCCGCTGCAACCGTTGGCCATGCTCTGGGTCTGGCGCGCCACGCGCAACCGATCCGAGTAAGATAAACGCGCGAGTTCCGCTTTGAAGCTCGCTGTCTGTAGTACTTCTGTCGGCATGCGCAGAGAATCCCGTCCATGAAACCACGCGACCGCTTCGCAGTCAGCCTTCGCAAAGCCCGGCAGAAAGCCGAAATCTCCCAGGAGGAGCTGGGATTTCGCTGCGATCTGCACCGAACCGAGATCTCGCTGCTAGAGCGTGGAGGCCGTGAGCCCCGGCTCGGCACGATCATCAAGCTTTCCAGCGCCCTCCAGGTGACGCCAGAAGAGCTCTGCACCGGCATCTCCTGGAACGTGAAGTCCCAGAAGTTCCAGTTCAAGAAGTAGCGCCCCCGTTAAGGGAGGAATTCTTCGAGGAAGCTGCCCGCGGGACCCAGGAAGGTCTGCAGGTTGTCGAGCAGCGTGCGGGCGTTCTGGATCAGTTCGATCGCCTGATCGAGCGGGATCTGGCGCAGCGCCGCCCGCAGCGGTCCGGCGAGCAGCGGGCTGAGGGCGCCGGCGCGTTCGGCGTCGTCGAC
>JBAREU010000007.1:0-11104 GCA_049796515.1 Solirubrobacterales bacterium | reverse complement strand
CTGCGGGGCTTCGGCGCGTCCGGCGTCTCGAGGTCGGCCTCGGCCGCGCCGACCGCCATCCCGGCCTCGACCGCCTCGACCTCGGCGACCTCGCCGGAGACCGGGACCTGCGTGTCGTGCTGGGCCCGCGTCGCGGACTTGGGGCTAGCGCCGCCGCGCTTCTGCTCTTCTGCTTCGCGGGCGCGTTTCTCCGCCTTGCGCTGTGCGCGGGTCTTGGCCATCGCCCTCTACCGCGTCTCCTTGTGCGCCGTGTGCTTGCCGCACCAGCGGCAGAACTTGCGCAGCTCGACTCGGTCCGGCGAGTTTCGCCGCGACTTGTTGGTCTGGTAGTTGCGCCGCTTGCAGTCTTCGCAAGCCAGCGTCACCGCGATGCGGACATCTCCGCGAGCCATGTTCTCCTCGTTGCCGAACGGACGCCGTTACAAGAGAAAACCCCGGGCCGAGGCGCGAGGCTGAAGCGAAGGATAGCGCTCTGTCCGTCCTTTGGCGGCCTCGTCGCGCAGGCCAGGGGGGCGAATCGACGTAGCCGGGCGCCTTAGTCGGGATATGCCTGACAAACGCGTCCGGGATCAGAGGGTGGCCGAGATTGCCGGGAGGCAGCACGGCACGATTTCGAGCCAACAGCTCCGTGAAGCAGGCCTGAGCCGCGATGCCATCCTGGAACGCTGCCGGGCGGGCCGCCTGCACCGGCTCCACCGCGGCGTCTACGCGGTCGGCCACATTGCGCCGAGCAACGAACGCCGGTGGATGGCGGCGATCTTGGCTTTGGGGGGTGGCGCAGTGCTTAGCCATCGAAGCGCGGCGATGCTCTGGGAGCTGCTTCCCCGACGTGAGGGATCCGTCGACATCTCCCTACCCAGCAGAAACGGGCGAAGACAGCGTCTGGGCATCCGCGTTCACCGCCCGGAGTCATTGGAGTCGCGAGAGACCACTCGCCGACTCGGAATCCCGGTTACCTCACCTGCCCGCACCCTCGCCGACCTCAAAACGGCGCTACCGGAGCACGAACTTCGTCGAGCAGTCCGGCAAGCCGATTTCCTCGGCTTGCCGACTGGCCCGGACATCGAGCTAGACAAGACACGCAGTGAGCTCGAGCGTCGCTTCCTTTGGCTATGCCAGCGCCACCACCTGGCCAAGCCCAGTGTGAATCTGCGCATTGGCAAATTGACTGTCGACTTCTGCTGGGTAGAGCAAAAGCTGATCGTCGAGACCGACGGTTATTCGGCCCATCGCGGTCGAATGGCCTTTGAGGACGATCGTTCCCGCGACCTTGAGCTGCGTGCTCTTGGATATGAGGTCCTACGCCTGTCTTACCGCCAGGTTTTCAATGAACCCGACCACGTCGTCGAAGTGCTTCGGTCTGCCCTCATCCCGGCCGCTCGGGCGCGTTAGTCGGGTTATGCCGGACAAACGCGCCCGGGACGCTCAGAGGCCGAGGGTTTTGGCGATGATCGTGCGCTGGATCTCGGAGGTGCCGCCGTAGATGGTGGAGACCATGGTGGCGCGGACGAGGCGCTCCATGTCGTACTCGGAGGAGTAGCCATAGCCGCCCATCAGCTGCATGCCCTCGACGGCGACGCGTTTGGCGACCTCGGTGACGTGCAGCTTCACCATCGAGGCCTCCTTGGGCAGCATCCGGCCGGGGTCCTCGTCGGTCAGGGTCGCGACCCAGCGGGTCATCAGGCGGGCCGTTTCGACTTCGGTCGCCATGTCGGCGAGGCGGTGCTGGAGCGCCTGGAAGGAGCCGATCGGGCGGCCGAACTGCTTGCGCTCCTTGACGTAGGCGAGGGCATCGTCGAAGGCGCGCTGGGCGATGCCGAGCATCGTCGCGGCGAGGATCAGGCGCTCGACGTTGAGCCCGGCCATCAGCTGAGTCCAGGCCTGGTCGACCTCGCCGAGCAGAGCGTCGGCCGGCGCCTCGACGTCGCTCAGATAGAGCGTGTTCGTCTCTTCGCCGCCCATCGTCTTGATCGGGACGATCTCGAGGCCCTTGGTCTCGCGCGGCAGCCAGATCATCGAGAGGCCCTCGTGCTTGTTCTCACCCTTGGTGGTGCGGCAGACGACGAGGATGTGGTCGGCGATGTGGGCGTTTGAGATGAAGACCTTCTGCCCGTTGAGGACGAAGCCGCCGTTGACGCGCTCGGCCGAGGTGGTGAGCGAGCCGACGTCTGAGCCGGCCTCGGGCTCGGTCATCGCGATCGCCTCGACCGCGCCGCCCGCGATCCCGCCGAGGATCTCCTTCTTCTGCTCGTCGGTGCCGAAGCGCTGGGTTGCCCCGGCGACGATCAACGTAGTCGCGTAGCCCCCGATCGGCGCCAGGCCGCGCGAGGTCTCCTCCATGAAGAGGCAGGCGTCGAGCATCGACCCGCCCGAGCCGCCGTACTCCTCTGGGATCGTCACGCCTAGCCAGCCGAGCTCAGCCATCTGCTTGTAGATGGAGTCGGCGTGGTGCAACTCGTAGCCATCGGTGAGCTTCTCCCGTTGCTCCTGCGTCCCGCACTCGCGCTCGCAGAAACCGCGGAGCGCGGCGACGAAGTCCTCCTGCTCGTCGGTCAGGGAGAAGTCCATGAAGCGGGCAGGCTATCGGGTGGACTGGCTGCCCAGCCAGAAGCCCGGAACGAGACTCGAACTCGTGACCCCTTCCTTACCATGGAAGTGCTCTACCAACTGAGCTATCCGGGCGCTGGAATCAACCTTAGCGGTTGCTCAGAGGACCGTGCCGCCGCGCCAAGCGCGCCCGTTAGCGGGCGCGCTTGGCCTTGCCCTTCCCCCCGCACTGCGCCCGCATCACCGGGTTGGCGCTTACCTGCTTGCCGTTGTGGCCGCTGAACTGGACATTGGCCCGTGACTTCTTCACGCAAAGGTCGCGGCTGTTGACGATCAGGCCCTTTTTGGCGCCCTGCATCTGCAGGACGACTTTGGAGAGCGGTGCGTCGGGTGAGTTCTCGACCGTTGCCCTGATCCCGCCCCTGGCGGAGTCGATCCGGGTCGATACCTCGACGTCGACGAGGCCGTGCAGGTCGAAGACCAGGTCGGGCAGCTTGTGGTTCGATGAGCGGAGCCAGACAGGTCCGGCAAGCGGCTCCTCGAGCAGTGGCGTCCACGCCCTGATGAAGCCGTAGCGGGCGTTCTCGGGACAGGCGTCTGCTGCGAACTGGACTCGGGTGCAGATCGTCTTGATGTGGGCCTGGTCGAGGAAGGCAGATCTCGGCAGGCGGACGACGAGTCCCTCGATGTTGGCGTCGCCTTTCCTTGGCGTGTAGGTCGCGGTGAGGCCAGGATGCCCGCCTCTCTTCGTTCCGCCCTTGAGGTTCAAGGCGAGCTTCGGTTTGAAGCCGAGGTTGAGGCAGTTGGCGGCCTGGTAGCGGGTCGAGAGGGCCACTGGGACATCATCAGCAGGATCGAAGACGTTCAGGTAGGACCCGAACAGCGTCGCCTTGGCGCTCGATTCATCACAGCTCGTCGGGTTGAGCGTGAAGTTCGGCCGATCGACGTAAACCCGCAGGTCTCTGACCTTCAAGACGATCCCCTTGAGGATGTGCGGGATCGGATCGGATGCCGCTCCGTCGACTTCGACTTCCGCCGTTTTCGGGTTGAGGTCGAGGCCGAGCCTGACGACGACCGTATCGGCATCGAAGGGACCGGCGACCGCTGGGGTGATCGAGATCACGCTGAGCGGCGCGCCTTTGTAGGGGCCTCCCAGGTAGACGTAGCCCTTGACGTAGGTGAGGGCGCTGCCGACTCCCGCCCCGGCCAGGGTGTGGCCGATCAGTGAGCTGGCGGGACAGCTCGGGCTGGCGATCTCCTGGCGTCCGGTCTTTGACTTGGCGACCTCGACTGCCGCATCCGGGCATTTGCTCACTCCGGCGAGCGATCCCAATACGCCTGGAGGAAGGATCGAGGAGAACTTGGTCATGTTCTGTTCTCCGTCTTCTCTGATCAGGCGCATGTAGAAGGGGGAGAAGCTGCCGGCGTTGTTGTTGATCGAGCCGGCCTGGTAGTCGGGGTCGAAGGGCGGGACTCCTCCCGGTGGGCAGGGACCGCCGCCGATTCCCCCTGTGACCTTGAAGGAGGCGGTGGTGGTGAGGGGCTTGGCTGGGTTGGCCCAGGGATAGAACTTTGCCTGGGTCTCATAGGTGCCGCAGGCGGGCGGGGTTACGAGCGCCGCCCTCGCGCCGGTGCGCAGGTGGGCGTTGAAGTGGCTGAAAGGGATCTGGGCGTTGTCATCGAGGGTCACCACCAGCTGTCCGGTCTGGGGGTCGGGCTCGACCTTGACCGGCTCCTTGACGATCACCCCGAGCCTGGGGTTCTTGAAGACGAAGTAGAGCGCGATCAGGGTGTCGAAGGGGTTCTCGGCTCCCGGGGTCGTGGTCGATGCGTCGTCTTGCTGGGCCAAGAAGATCGAGCCGTCGATCGATTCGTCTATCAGCGGCGTTACGACGTGCAGGGTGCCGAGGTTGGAAGCGTTGGGGCAGCCCTCCCCTGGGTCTGAGAAAGCGGTCTCGCGCGCCAGCTGTGCCGGCGTACAGACGGCGAGGCCTTCGCCGACCGAGGGGTTGATCGTCATCCCCGGGGGCAGGGTGATCTCTGCCCTCTTTACCTCCGATTGGGCGATCCCGGCTGGGTTCGCAAGGCCTTCGTCGTTGACGTCGACGTTGAAATCGAGGCCGGTGCCGGTCTCGGCGCTCTGGGAGGTCGGTTGGGCGGAGATCTGGGGGCTGAATTCGAGTTTGCCACAACCGCTCATCCCCTGGGGGTTGCCGATCTCATCATGGGTGAGGACCGAGCCCTCGACCCATTTGCCGGGGTTCGTCCAGGAGTCGATCGCATAAGAGGTCTCAAGCGGTCCGTGGCAGGCGCGCGGCATGGTCAGGAAGGGAACTTCGGAGACGTTGGCCTTGCATTTGCCTTGCGAGCCACCGGTGGTGGTGCCCAGGCACTGACCGCGCAACGGGTCGTGGCGGGGGTCAGCGGGGGTGCCCCAGAAGGTCAGGGTCGCGGCGGTCACCTCTATAAATTGGGTGACGTTGGTGACGCTGGCGACGATGTTGTATGGGGGGGATTCGCTGAGGCTAACCTCGATCGTCACCGGGTTCCCTTGAATCCAGAAGCCCACTTTGGCCGCCACTCCCGGTGGCCGCTCGAGGTTGTAGACGGGGGCATAGAGGGGCGGGGCCGAGACTAGGGCGTTGGCGAGCTGGATCGAGGTGATGCCGAGCGCGCTCGCGTCCTGGCAGCTCGGCTGGTTGCTGTCGCCCTCCTCGGTGAGGAAGTCGGCGGTCTCACAGCGCGGCACCGCGGTCGGGTTGCCGATGAAGCCGGGGAGCTGGTCGACCACGATGTCCTTGGCGGGCTCATCGGCAAACTCCCCCCCCAGGCCAGTGGGGGTGGTGTTGAAGCGAAGCGAGCTGGTCATCTCATAGGGGTGGGAGCCGGCCTGGGTGACGGTTTTGCCTTCGGCGTCGGTGAAGGTGACGTCGAATTCCGAGAGGCCGAACTCTGCACTCGCGGTGCTTGCTGAGCACAGGACGGCAAGCGCGGTGAGCAGCAGACTGAGGTGCAGGCGCCTCATCGGGCCCTCCTTCCTTTCCGGTGGGGAGTGCGGGGCTTTATGCAGCGCACCTTGCCTCTGCGCTTCACTCTCCGCTTGCCCTTGGGGCAGCGCGGCCTTGGCTTTGCCTTGGTCGCGTTGCCGGCACCCCTGAATGAGGCAGAGGCGGGCGTTTGATCGATCGGCGGCTGCTGGGCGCCCTGGCAGGCTTCGCCTTCGCATCCGGCGGGGGGCGGAGGGGGTGCCGGCAGGCCGCCGCCGGCCCTGGCGTCATAGATGTCGACCAGGCCCGGGTCATAGGGCTGGAGGCTCGCCAGGGTGGCGATGAAGACGTCCTCGCCGCTGGGGCTCGCGTCGATGAAGCCGGAGTCGCGTTTGCTCTGCCCCGAGGAGATCAGGTCGATGCAGCCACCGGCTGGGGGCGAGAAGGTCGGGGTCGTTTTCGCGCAGCCGCCCCTTCCGGGCTCCTCCCACTGGTAGACGTCAAAGCGCCCGTTGGTGTCGCGCGGGACCAGGGCGTCGGCGCTCTCGAAGTAGAGGCGCGAGCCGTCGGCGGAGAGGACGCGCGCCGCGTAGAGGGTGTTCTGGAAGACCGGCAGCTTCGCCGCCACCCAGAAGGGACCGCCTTTGCCGCCGATGTCGGTGCCCACCGGCCGCGCCCCGCTCGGGTTGCAAGAGACGCAGTTGAGCGCCTCCGTGTCCGCGGCGTAGCGGTAGACCTCGGTGTCGCAGATCCCTTTCGGCTTGCCGCATTCCTCCGGGCTGCTCGCGTCGGTGTTGTCGTAGCCGCCGAGCAAGGCCGCCGACATGAACGCCGCGTGCAGCCCGTCCTCGCTCACCCTGCTGCTCCGCTGCCACGGCGCCACCGCCGTGGCCGAGGTCCCCACCTGGGGGCCGTCGTCGACGTCAGCCTCCGTCACGGTGGCGATGAACCGGTAGCTCCCCGTTCCCGATTCGTAGAGGTAGAGGTTCGGCTTCCCCGCGCTCGCCTCTTCGCCGAAGCTGTTCTGCCCCGACCCGGCGATCGCTTCCCGCGAGGCGAAGTAGACGCGGCCGGAGTCCTCGCTTGCCCCCATCACGCCCAACACGCTGCCCGCCAGCTTCTCCGTCGTCTGCGTCACCACCTCGAATTCGTAGAGGTCGCTGTCGGTCGTGAAGATGGCCACCGAGCCGTCGGCGGCAGCTGCCCAGAAGCGCGAGGTCCCGGACCCTGGGGTGAGCGCTTCCCCCTCTTCGGAGACCGCGATCGTGCATGGCGCGCCCACGTCGACGCATTCGGTCCCTTCGCCCAGCGGGTTCTCCCGCATATAGATCTGCCCGGTGCCGTTCCCAGTGCTGGCCGACCAGAACACGCTGCTGCCGTCATCGGAGAGCGCGTTTGCGACATTCTGTTTTTGGGTCTCCCCTGCCGCGAGGAGCATCCCGGTCCCGGCCGTGCAGTCCGGCGCCGTGGTGGGCGTCCCTCCCGGCAGCACGCAGACGAAGCGCGGCCCGGTGCCCGGTCCCTTCGCGTAGAGGTAGTGCCGGCACACAGAGAAATTCGTCGCGCACCCCGCCGGTTGTGCCGGCGCCCCGCTGTCGGCCAAGCTGTCCTTCGCGCGAAAGGCCGCCACGCTGCCGTCTGCGGAGATCCCCTGCAGTTCAACTGCGTACTTCAGCGCTATGTGGTTCGGCGGTTTTGCCGTCGTCAGCGCCTCGTAGTCGGGGGCCCCACCGCAGAGCTCGTCCGTGCGCCGGTAGAGATTCATGTATCCACCAATCGCATCCCCGCTCAGCGGCGGATCTGAGAACGGCGTCTGCCAGGCTTCGCAGAGATCGTCGGAGAAGGCGCGGAATTCGGTTTCGAAGGTGACGCTGTCGTTGAGGAGGTGGCCCTTGGGTGAGACAATCGAGTGGCTCGCCCATTCTTTGCCGGCGACGCGCGCCGCGATGTACTGGGCGGTGAATGGGGCCGATTTGGCATCGCCGAAGGCGCGGTAGGAGCCGTAGGCGAGGCGCTCGCCCGATACCGCGCTCTTGTTGAGGACCGCGGGTTCCGCGGTCAGGTTTGCCGGCAGCCCGACGATGTCGCCGTTGTCTTTGTCGAGCGGGCTGACCAGCTCGTAGGCCCGGCAGTCGGGCAGGAAGGTCGCCGCGCCGGTGCGGAAGGCTTCGTTTGCCGGGCAGGTCCCGGCTTCGGGCTGGGCGAAGGTGGTGAAGGCGCCCGCCGGGCCGGCGAGGGTGGCGAAGGGGTCGGTGGCGATCAGGCGGTAGCGGTAGGTGGTGCCGGCGCTCAGCGGGAAGGCGGTGGCGCTCTGGCGCAGGCCTTCTTCGCCTGCGCCGAAATCGAGCGGTGCCTGTCCGCCAGGCACGTCGGGGAGGGCGATTGCCTCGGCAAAGCCGTCTCCCCCTTCGCCTTTGTCTTTCAGGTAGGCGGCTTCCTCGACGTATTGGAAGTAGCCGGTTGCCTCGCTTCCCAGGGGATTGAAGAGGACGTTCAGGGTTGCGCTGTCGATTCCCACCTCGGTGGCGTAGGTCTCTTCGAAGTCCATCGGCGGGCGGGTGGTGAGCTCGCCTTCCGCTTCGTCTTCGCCGTCGGCGTTTTTGGCGACCACCCGGTAGCGGTAGGTGGTGGCCGGTTTGAGGCATTTGCCTTCGCCCAGGGCCTGTTCTGTGAAGGGTTTGCAGCCGGCGATCGCCTCGGCGCCGTGCAGGAGGAAATCGCTTGCCCCGAGTGAGAGCTCGCCCGAGGTTCGCACTTTGGGGCTTCCCCATTCGCCTTCGGTTTCAAAGGAGTCCTCCTCGACGTAGTCGACCCGGTAGGTGGTGGCTTTGCCCTCGGGGTTGATTTCGGCCTTGATCGCGGCCCAGACGCTTTTGACCGGCGAGGCTTCGAGGGTGGGCGAGGCGACGATCGGGCCGGGGGGCGGGAACTTCAGGTATTTGACCCCGTTGCCTTCTCCGGAGGCGAAGACGTCGCCTTCGGGGCTCGGGTAGAGGGTGAGGCCGGCGATCGACCCTTCGAGCTCGCCGTAGCCGAAGCGGCGCAGCTTGTTGCAGGCGGAGTCGTACTCGGTGATCACGCGGAAGGAGCCGATCGCTTTATCGCGGACCTCTCGTTGAGCGGCGAAAAGGTGTCCTGCTCCGTCGACGGCCAGCGCCGTCGTTTCGATCCCGGAGTCCAGGACACAAAGCTGGGTTTCCGGGACGGCCAGGTCGTACTTGCGCAGTTCGCCCGCACCTTCCGCGCTCACATAGGCGTCTTCGCTGGAGTCGATTGCCAAATCGCGGATTACCTGGTTTGCGGGCCCGAAGAGCTTCGTTTCGCCCAGGCAGGCGCCGGCGGGGCTGAACTTCTCGACCCGGCTGTTGAAGCCTTCCGCTTCGCTTGAGCCGACTTTCGCCGCATCCGCGAGGAAGACGTTGCCCCCGGGCCCGACTGCGATCGCGCGACCGCCGCCGCTGATCTGGCATTCGCCTTTGCCCTGGATACCGAAGGACAGCTCGAAGGCCCCGCTTGAACCAAACTTCTGCACCCGCGGGTTTTCGTCAGTTACATAGATGTCGCCCTGGTTGGCGCCGCCCGTGTTGTCGATGGCGATCCGGGTCGGCTTTGAGAGCTGACCGGCGCCCGAGCCTTCTACCCCCGCCTTGCAGCCGCTGGCGGTCGTGCATTTCTCGAGGCCCGTGCCGGTGTCCCCCGCCCCTCCGCTTGGGATCACGTCCCAGCCGAAGGCAAAGAGGAAGGCTCTGTCATCGGCTTCGAAGACGTTTATGCGGTTGTTGTTGCGATCGGCGACATACAGGGACCCGCTTGCCTGGTCGACGGCTACCCCTTGGGGGCTTGAGCACTGCCCGGCGCCGGAGCCAGTGCCGCTGCATACGGTCAACTCGGCGGCGGCCGGGGTGGCCGAGGCGAGGGAGAGGAGAAACAGCGCGCCGGCGGCGAGGGCGAGCAGCAGGCTCCTTCTGTGTGGGCGGGTTTCTCCTGGCGGCGTGTTCATATGAGCTCCTCGGGTTGAGAGAGGCCTGGCCGTCGTTATCCGGTAACCGCCCAGAGGCCCTTGCCGTAGCAGGCTTCGAACGTGCCCCCGTCGGCGCAGTTGACTTTGAGCAGTACACCGGCTCGGGATACGGCCGGACCGCCAAAGATGTCTTCGGGACCGACCGTCGTGACGGTTGCCGAGGGGATCAAGCCGCCGCCGAAGTCGGTGGCAAGGCCATAGACGCAGAATTTGCCGCTGGCGGCCTGCGGTTTGCCGGCCGAGACACCGGGGCAACCGGCGCCCGAATCGCTGCCGAAGCCGGTGGCGATACCCGGAACGAAGACGAAGGTGGGCGCCGCAGCGGTGGGAATCGGAAAGCTCACCGGCAGAGGTCCGGCGACGTCTCCCTCATCCATGGTGGAGGGTCCGATTGCACCGACAGCGGGGCCGTTTTCGACTTCACCCAGCACGCCGTAGACACCGGTCTCGGTTTTGCCGGAAGGCAGCGTTTCGGTGAAGCCGGTCTGGCCGTCGGCGCCTTTTTTGCCGTTGCAGACGAGGTTGGTGGTCGCGCCTTTGTATTCGATGCCGCCTTCGGTGCAGGTCACAGAGCCGACGGTTTTCGAGCCGGCGAAGCCCGTGCCCGAAGGGCTGGTCCCGTCTTTGCCGGGGGCGCCGTTTTGACCGTTGGCGCCAGCCGCGCCGGTGTCGCCCTTGGCGCCGGCTGGGCCTGCCGGGCCCTGTGCCCCCGCCGGGCCTGCCGGACCTTTAGGACCTCTTGGACCCCGTGGTCCTTTTTTGGCCGAGGCCGTGGCCTTGCCGCCGTCGTTGCCGTTGTCAGAGGCGGCGTAGGCGCCGCCGAACATCGCGAAAACGAGGGCGATCACCGAGATCACGCCCGGGATGCCGAAGCGGTTGCGTAGTGGCGAGAGCATCGAAATCTCTTCTCCTTGTCCCGTGAGCCCCTCTGCCGGCCGCTTCCCTTTGCGGCCCCGTTGGTGAAGCTCGGTTATGTCGTCCCTGTGGTGCCTAGGAACACGGACATCCGTGTTTCCTGAATGCTGGGCGCATTAAGACACACGTGTGTCTGGATGTCAAGGGAGAAATTTCAAGTCCGCCGCGGCGAGCAGCTCCGCGGCCTCCGCGCTGGGAGGCTCGCCGAGCTCCCAGCGCTCAACCGGGGCCGGCAGCCGGTCGTCGAAGCCGGCGTAGGAGAGCGGGCTGGAGTTGTCGGGCAACCGGTAGAGGCGCCCCCAAGAGCGTTGGCCGCGGTACTCGAAGACGAGGTGGGGCGCGCGCCAGCAGGCGACCACCTCGATCCCCCTGCCGGTACGTCCCCGCGCCACGACCGGACCGGGCAAATCGGCAAGCCCGAGCGCGCGCAGCATCAGTGGCTGTGGGGCGTCGGGCAGGGGCCTTGCGAAGGCGATCGCACCAGCGGCATCGACTCCGGCCTCGAGCTCGTACTCACCGGCCAGCAGCCGCACCGCTCGCTCCACGCCCGCAGCCGGCGCTTCGGCGTCGGTGAGAACCAGTTCGACCGCCAGCTCAGCCGCGTCGCCACAGAGGGGCTGGGGCAGCTCGGGCG
>JBAREU010000006.1:0-1545 GCA_049796515.1 Solirubrobacterales bacterium | reverse complement strand
CCTCGATCCCCTGGCGCGAGGCGAGACCGGCGACCGCGCCGAGCATCGCGATGCGGTGGTCGCCGTGGGACTGGACAGTGCCGCCGCGCAGGCCTCCGCCCCCGGCAATCCGCATCCCGTCCTCGCTGGCCTCCACCGTCGCGCCGAGCGCGATCAACGCCTCGCTCACGGTCGCGATCCGGTCGCTCTCCTTGCGGCGCAGCTCGGTCGCGTCGCGGATCGTCGTCTCGCCCTCGGCGAAGCAGGCGGCGAGCGCGACCAGCGGCAGCTCATCGATTGCCAGGGGAATCTCGCCACCGCCGACCTCGGTGCCGCACAACCGCGAGGCGCGGATGCGCAGGCGCCCGCTTGGCTCACCACCTCGTTCTCCTTCCGGCTCCACCTCGATCTCGGCCCCCATCCGCGCGAGGATCGAGAGCAACCCGGTGCGGGTCGGATTGAGGCCGACGCCGGTGAGGCTGACGTCGCTGCCGGGGACCAGCAGCGCCGCGACGACGAAGAAGGCCGCCGAGGAGAAGTCGGCGGGAACGACGATCTCACCGGGCTCCAGGCGCGCAGCCGGCCGCACCGAGATGATCCCGGCGTTGCACTCGACCTCAGCCCCCGCGGCCGCCAGCATCCGCTCGCTGTGGTCGCGGCTGGGCAGCGGCTCGACGATCCGGGTCTCGCCGTCGGCGAGCAGTCCAGCGAAGAGCAGACAGGACTTGACCTGGGCGCTGGCGACGGGCAGCTCGTACTCGATGCCGTGTAGCGGCGCGGCGTCAATTCGCAGCGGTGGCAAGCGACCCGCCGTGCAATCCACTCGGGCTCCCATCAGGCCCAGCGGCACCGCGATCCGATCGACCGGGCGACGGCGGATCGACTCGTCGCCGTCCAGCGTCCACTCCCCGGTCTCCTGTCCGGCGAGCCAGCCGGGCAGCAGGCGCAGCAGGGTGCCGGCGTTGCCTACGTCGATCGCGGCGGCGGCCGGACCGCGCAGGCCGACACCGCGGACGCGCAGCCCGCGCTCGATCGCGCCGCTGCTCATCCCGTCGACCTCGGCGCCGAGCGCCATCGCGGCGGCGAGGGTCGAACGCGTGTCGGCAGCCTCGAGGTAACCCTCGATCTTCGTCTCCCCTTCCCCCATCGCCGCTATCAGCACCGCTCGGTGGGAGATCGACTTGTCGGGCGGCGGCCGCAGGGTGCCGCGCAGCGGGCCCGAGGGATCGAAGCGAGTGGTCAAGCCCTAGTCCTCGACCAGCACGGTCGCGCTGTGACCCAGCTCTCGGACCAGGGCCGCAGCGCGCTCGGCCTGCTCCTCACCGGACACCCAGAGAGAGATCGCGCCGGACTTCATGTCCGTCGCGGGGTGCAGAGCCATGTCCTCGATGTTCACCCCCGCCTCGCCCAGCGCCAGCGCCAGCTCGGCGACGATCCCCGGCCGGTTGACGACGACGACGCGCAGCTCGTAAAGCGACCCTCCGGCCAGCTCGGCCGCTGAAAGGCGGCGGCGATCGACGCCCGCCGCGGCGTGCCACGCGGCCACAGCCGACGACTCGCCTGAGG
>JBAREU010000005.1:0-2656 GCA_049796515.1 Solirubrobacterales bacterium | reverse complement strand
GCTCTGGCCGATCGGCGTCACGGCGCTCGCCGCCGGCGTCCTCGGCGTCCTCTATCCCGGCGTGGCGGCGATCGCGGCCGGCTACGCCCTCCTCGTCGCACTCGCGATGCGCTCGCGCGAGGCGGCGGTACTGGGCATCGAGCATCGCGATGGGGTCAAGTTCTACGTAGTCCCCAACTCCGCCCTGCGCCCGATCCAGCTGGTGCGAACGCCGGGCCTGCGCAGCGATCGGCTGGGCGCGTCCTGACCGAAGAAGCAAACGACCCGCCGAAGCGGGCCGTCTGCGAATCTAGAAAAGTCGGTTGACGCCGGTTGCTTCCAGTCTCGCGTCGCCGAGTATAGCGCCCCCGGAGGGAATTGAACCCTCTCTTTTCCAGTTGCGAGACTGGAAGCCGGCCATCCACCGGCGGGGGCGTCGCCGCTCTCGCGGCAGCATCAGCTTACAGCTTTTGAAGACAATTGTATTGCAGACGACCCGCCGAGAGCGGGCCGTCTGCAAAAGAGAAGGTTCGACTCCGCCCGACACGATAGCGAATACGTCTGTCTGTAGGTGTTTTAGTTACTTCAGCAGTTTTCTGAACTCCGCCCAGCCGCGCGTATTTGCGACGTCCTCAGGGGTCAGCCAGGCCCGCCGCGCGGTCGCCACCGCGTAGGCCATGTTGCCCAGGGTGTCGACGCCGTGGGCGTCGGTGTTGAGGACGATCGTCGCGCCGGCCTCCTTGGCGAGGCGGGCGTGGTGCTCGGAGAGGTCGCGGCGGTTGGGGTTGCCGTTGATCTCCAGCATCGTGCCCGCGCGGGCGGCCGCCTCGACCACGGCCTCGACATCGATGCCGTAGGGCTCGCGGCGGCCGATCAGACGGCCGGTGAGGTGGCCGACGCAGTCGACGTGAGGGTTCTCGATCGCCGCCAGGACGCGCTCGGTCATCGCCTTGTCGCCAACCGAGAACGAGGTGTGGACACTAGCCACGACCCAGTCGAGCGCCTCGAGCAGGTCGTCGGGGTAGTCGAGGCCGCCGTCGAGGCCGATATTGACCTCCGAGCCGGCGAGCAGGCGGAAGCCGCGCTTGCCCTTGCTCCACTCGCGCACCTCCTCAATCCGCTCCCAGAGCCGCTCGGCGGTGACGTGGTCGCCGAAGCCGTGGCTGGCGGAATGGTCGGTGAGCGCCATGTAGGCGTAGCCGCGCTCCCGCCCCGCCGCCGCCATCTCCTCGAGCGTGTTGCGACCGTCAGAGAGGGTCGTGTGGGAGTGCAGGTCGCCGCGGATGTCCTCGACCGAGACCAGATCGGGCAGCTCGCCCTCGCGCGCCGCCTTCAGCTCCCCCCGCCCCTCGCGCAACTCGGGCTCGATGTAGGCGTAGCCGAGGCGTTCGTAGACCCCCTCCTCGCTTGCACAGAAGGTCGTCTCGCCGCTCTCCGTGTTGGTGATCCCGTGCTCGGAGACGGAGAGGCCGCGTGCCACCGCCTCTTCGCGCAGCTGCACGTTGTGGGCCTGGGAGCCGGTGAAGTGCTGGAGCAGGTTGCCGAACGCCTCCGGCGGGACGATCCGCAGGTCGACCGAGATCCCGTTGTGGGTCTGCGCCCGGACGCCGTTCGGGCCGGGATTGCCGGCGGCGGCGATCAGCTCGTGTCCGACCAGGTTCTCGGCCAGCGCCGCCGGCTCCTCGGCGGTGGCGATCAGGTCGATGTCCTTGCAGGTCTCGGCCCAGCGCCGCGCCGAGCCGGCCACCTCGACTCGGTTCGCGGCTGGGTGCTCGCGCAGCGCCGCCACCAGCTCCTCGGCGATCGACCGCACTGCGGAGAGCAGCACGCGGCCAGGACCCTCGCCCGGCTCGCCCAAGCGCTCCAGCGCCGCCAGCATGTTCTCCTCTGCCTTCGGTCCGAGGCCCTTCACGTCGCGCAGCTTTTCCGCCTCCGCCGCCTCCTTCAGGTCCTCCAACGAGGCGATCCCGAGCTCCTCGAAGAGAAGGCGCGCGGTTTTGGCGCCAACGCCGGGAACGCGCGTCACCTCGATCAGGGTGGGTGGGAACTTCGCCTTCAACTTCACCGCCGCGGGGATCTCGCCGGTCGCCAGCAGAGCGTCGATCTTTTCGGCGAGCGTCTTTCCAACCCCCGGGATCTCCGTCGCCCGCCCCTGCGCCGCCAGCTCGGCGACCGAGACCGGGCTTTCGCGGATCGCCTTGGCGGCGGCCGAATACGCAAGGACTCTGTATTTGACCGCGCCGTCGAGCTCGTAGAGGACCCCGAGCTCTTCGAGGGCGGCGGCGATCTCGGCGTTGGTCACCCCCGCAAGCTAGCGCCCCGATCCACGACTAGGATCGCGTCGCATGCCCCCGCGCCGGTCCGACCATGGCCCACCGTGGCTGGTCCTCCCCACCTACAACGAGGCCGAGAACGTCGAGCCGATCGTCGCAGCGGCGCTGGCGAAGCTGCCCTCCTCATCGCGGGTCCTGATCGTCGACGACAACTCGCCCGACGGCACCGGCGAGATCGCTGAGCGGCTTGCCGCCGAGCGGGAGGGGGTCGAGGTCCTGCACCGGCCGCGCAAGGAAGGCCTCGGCCCCGCCTACATCGCCGGCTTCCGCCGCGCGCTCGCCGGCGGCGCCGGGCTGATCCTCGAGATGGACGCCGACTTCTCCCATGAGCCGGCCTACATACC
>JBAREU010000004.1:0-8260 GCA_049796515.1 Solirubrobacterales bacterium | reverse complement strand
CCGGCAAGGGCGGGATGCTCTCAGTCTCCCTCAGCCCAGACAAGCTCCCCCCCTACACCGAGCCCCTGGGGGAGCGAGTCTCCCTCGCCGCGGTAAACGGCCCCGCCTCCCTCGTCCTCTCCGGCGACCCCGAGGCACTGGAGGAGGTCCTCAAGGCCTGTGAGGCAGACGAGATAAGAGCCCAGCGCATCGCCGTCGACTACGCCGCCCACTCGGCTCAGATCGAGGCCCTTGAGGAGGAGCTGCTTGAGGCCTTTGCCCCGATCTCCCCGCAGAGCTCACAGATCCCAATGCACTCCACGGTCAGCGGCGAGGCGATCGACACCGCCGAGATGGGACCGCAGTACTGGTATCGCAACCTGCGCCAGACCGTGCTGCTGGAGCCGGTCCTTCGCAAGCTCTTGGACTCCGGCAAGCGCGCCTTCGTCGAGATCGGACCCCACCCCGTGCTCGCCTTCGGCACCGAGGAGACCTTCGAGGACGTACTGGAGGACCCGAGCGAGGCGGTACTGCTGCCCACCCTCAAGCGCGAGGAGGGGGGACCCGAGCGCTTTGCCCTCTCTCTTGCCCAGGCACACACCGCCGGAGTACTCGTCGATTGGGGCGCCTATTTCAAAGGGACAGGAGCAAAGCGCGTACCGCTGCCGACCTATCCCTTCCAGCGGAGGCGGTACTGGCTGCCAGCCGGCGCCACCGCAGCCGTGGATCTGACCGCCGCCGGACAGGCTTCGGCCGATCACCCGCTGCTTGGCGCTGCGGTGGAGCTGGCGGGAGAGGAGGAAGGGCTCCTGCTCACTGGCCGCATCTCCCTCTCCACCCACCCCTGGCTGGCGGACCACGCCGTCGGCGGCACCGTCATCTTCCCCGGCACTGGCTTCCTCGAGCTGGCACTCCGAGCCGGTGAGCAGGCTGGCGCCGAGACGATCGAGGAGCTGACCATGCAGGCCCCGCTGGTCCTCCCCGAGGGGGGAGCGATCGCCCTGCAGGTGTCGGTGTCGGGTCCCGGCGAGGAGGGGCGGCGGGAGATCGCGATCCACTCGCGGGTCGAGGGGGAGGAGGCCGAAGCGGCCGGGGCGTCGCAGTGGACTTGTCATGCGCAGGGGGCTCTTTCCAGCCGAACCCTTTCCCCGCCAGAGCGGATTGACGCCTGGCCACCGGAGGGAGCAGAGGCGGTTGGAACCACGGACTTCTACGAGAACCTGATCGCGTTCGGGTTCGAATACGGCCCGGCCTTCCAGGGCCTCACTGCCGCATGGAGGGACGGCGAGCGGATCTATGCCGAGGTCTCCCTGCCCGAGGAGTCCGCCCACGAGGCGCAGGGCTTCGGCATCCACCCGGCGCTGCTCGACTCGGCGCTTCAGGCCGCGATGCTCGCCACCGCCGGGGAGGGCGTTCGCCTGCCCTTCTCCTGGCGGGAGGTCTCGCTGGCGGCGACGGGGGCGGCGGAGCTGCGCGTCAGTCTCGCCTTCGACGGAGAGATCGCAACCCTGCAGACGGTCGACGGTGCGGGGATGCCGGTGGCCACCGTTGGGTCTTTGATCGTTCGGCCGTTGGACACGGCGGTGCTGGCGGGTGGGGAGCCCCAGGCCGAGGGCCTACTCGGCCTCGAGTGGGCTGAGGTCGCTCTGCCCGACCTGGACACGCCGTCAGCCGAGGTCGAGCTCATGCGCTGCGGTTCCCGGGACGACAATTCGGCAGCCGAGGCGGCCAGGAAGGCAGTCCAGGAAGCCCTGGAGGCGGTTCAGACGTGGCTCGCGGACGAGTCCAAGGCGGGCTCGCGCCTGGCGTTGATCACAGAGGACGCGATGGCCGTCGCCGTGGGCGAATCCCCCGACCCCGCCACCGCAGCGATCTGGGGCCTCATCCGCTCGGCCCAATCGGAGCACCCCGGCCGCTTCGCCCTGATCGACACAGATGGGACGGACGCCTCGCAGGCCGCTCTCTCGGCCGCGCTCGCGCACGGCATGCAAGAGCCCCAGCTCGCTCTACGCGACGGGGTCGCGCTTGCTCCTCGCATCGGAAGGGTCACGGCCGAGGGGGATGACCGCGACGTGATCGAGGCGATCGACCCTGAGCGCACCGTGCTGATCACCGGCGCCACCGGCAGTCTCGGTGCCCTCACCGCCCGCCACTTCGCCGAGCGCCACGGGGCCCGTCACCTGCTCCTTGTCAGTAGGAGCGGCTCCGAGGCACCGGGGGCGAAGGAGCTCCAGGCCAGGCTCGCGGAGCTGGGCGCCGAAGCGACGATCGTCGCCTGCGACGTAGCCAATCGCCACTCGCTCGCCGACGTCATCGCCGCGGTCCCCGCCGAGCATCCTGTTGGCGCGGTCATCCACTGCGCCGGTGCGCTCGCCGACGGCACGGTCGAAACGCTGGTCCCGGAGCAGATCGGGCGGGTCTTCGCACCCAAGGTCGACGCCGCCTGGAACCTGCACGAGCTCACTCGAGATCTCGATCTCTCGGTCTTTGTCCTCTTCTCCTCCGCCGCCGGCGCGCTGGGTGGCCCGGGCCAAGGCAACTACGCCGCCGCCAACGTCTTCCTCGACGCCCTGGCCGAGAAGCGGCGGGCGGACGGGCTGGCAGCCTCCTCGATCGCCTGGGGTCTCTGGGAGCAGCGCAGCGACCTGACCTCCCGATTGAGCGAAGCCGATCTGGCCCGGATGCGGCGCGGCGGCTTTGGAGCTCTCACCGACGAACAGGGCTTGGCGCTGCTCGATGCAGCACTGGTGTCGGCCCGCCCCGCGACCCTGGCGGTTCCCCTCCATCTACCCGGCCTCAAGGCTCTTGCCTCCACCGGCGCTCTGCCGCCGATCTTCAGCGGCCTTGTCCGCGTCCCCCGGCGCCGTAGCGCCGCCGTGGGCTCGCTCGCCGCCAAGCTCTCGTCACTGTCCAAAGCGGAACGGGAGAGCCATCTGCTCGATCTCGTCCGGGCGGAGGCCGCCGCTGTCCTCGGCCATGACTCCGCCGAGGCGGTGGAGCCCGACCGACTCTTTCGCGAGCTGGGTTTCGATTCGCTCGGTGCAGTGGAGCTACGCAACCGGCTCAACGGGATGTCCGGCCTCAATCTCCCGGCGACCGCTGTGTTCGACCACCCGACCGCTGCCGAGTTGGCTGCCCATCTGCTGAGTGCAATGGCGACGGGCGACGCGGTCAGTCAACCGACGAGCACGTTCCGTTGGCTGATTCAGGAAGCCAAGGGGGAAAAGAAGTTCGATCAGGCCTTGGATCTGATCGACAGGGGGGCGGAACTGCGGGCGACATTCGACACGGTTCTCGCCGCCGAGGAGTTGCCCGCTCCGGTGACGCTCGCCGACGGCCCGGAGGAGCCGGCCCTGATCATGTTGCCGACGGTGGTCACCGGCTCAGCCGGCGAGTTCGCCGGCTTCGCTCAGCAGTTCCGCGGCGAGCGGCCGGTGTTGAGCTTCTCCCTGCCCGGTTACGTCGAGGGGGAGCTGCTGCCGTACAACGTCCAGGTCGGCGCGGAAACCCTGGCCGAGTCGATCCTGCGCCTCGAGCTGGACTCCGATCTCGTCCTTGTCGCGCACTCGTCCGGGGGATGGCTGGCGCACGCGACAGCCAGCCAGCTCGAGGCCAGGGGCGGGCCGCCGCTGGCGCTGGTGATGATCGACGTGTTCTTCGAGGCGGTCGGGAGCTTCCTCCACTTCTCCCCCGAGTTCATGGCCGAGATGTGGACAGGAGACGGGGCGCTGGTCCCCTTTGACGATGCCCGCCTCACCGCGATGCAGTCCTACGGGCGGATCTTCGCCGAGTGGGAGCCGCCCGAGATCGAGACCCCGATCATGAAGATCCGGGCCAGCGATCCCCCTCCCGGCCTGAAGCCCGAGAAGCACGACGAATGGAGTGGGGCATGGCCGCCGTCGGATCCCGGCATCGAGGTCCCCGGCGATCACTTCTCGATGATGGTCGTCCACGCCGAGACCACGGCGCGGGCGATTCGCGATGCGCTCGGCCTACGAGCAGTTGACGAGCAACCAAAGAAAGGGTGACATGCAGCTGAACACACACCACTGGGGCGCCGCCAGCCCGGAACGCGTCGTCTGCCTCCACGGCGTCGCTCAACACGGCCGCATATTCGACCAGCTCGGCAAGCGCCTTGCCGCTCTCGGCCACTCCGTTCTGGCCGTCGACCTGCGCGGCCACGGCGAGTCGGATCGCGAGCCGCCCTGGAATCTCGGCACCCACGTCGGCGACGTGCTGGAGACGCTCGACGCCGAGGGGGTCGAGCGCGTCAGCTGGGTCGGGCACAGTTTCGGCGGTCTGGTTGCCGCCGCCGCGGCCGCCGAGTCCCCCGAGCGCACCGAGCGGCTGACCCTGCTCGACCCCGGTCTCGCGGTGCCGCCCAAGAGGGCATTGCGCAGCGCCGAGATCGAACGCCTCGACTGGAACTTCGCCACCGTCGACGGCGCCGTCAACGCCCTCCTCTCCAACGAAGCGATCGTCGCCTCTCCACGCGAGGTGGTCGCGGCCTTCGTCGAGGACGACGTGCGCAAGGGACCCGACGGGCGCTTCCGCTTCAGCTTCTGTCCCAGCGCCGTGGTCACGGCCTGGAGCGATATGACCCTGCCGCCACCACCGATCGTCCGGGTCCCCACACTCGCCGTCATCGCCGAGGTGCCGCTGTACGACAGCAGCGATCAGCAGCGGCGCTACGCGGAGGAGCTGGGCGACCTGCTGACCAAGATCGTCGTTCCCAACGGACACAACGTCCTCTGGGAGTCGCCGCGGGAGACGCTCACCGCGATCGAGGACTTCCTCGAGCCGGCCGAGGAGCCGGCGCTCGCCTGACGGTTCGCTCAGCCGAGCAATTCGTCGAGGCGCAGGGCCGCGCGTGTGGGAATGACGACGTCGCCGCTGCGATGGGCGAGGCCGGCGGCGCTCAGCTCCCGCACCGCGCGCTCCACAGCGTCCTTCGGCGCGAATTCATCCGGCTCGCCGGCGATCTCTCGCACCAGGTCATCGACGGTGAGCTGGACCGGGTGCAGGGCCAGCAGCTGGCGCAGCACGGCTGCCTCGATCGCGGTGTCATCCTCGACGGGCTTGCGGGTCTCGTTCATGTCTCCAATTGCCTCCATCTATCTAAGGGCGCCGGCGGCCGATCTCTCCCCTCAATCCGAGGTCAGTTCATCGAGTTCTTTAAGCATTTTGCGAAGCCAGGTCGCCTGCGGCGACCAGGTGAAGCGGGGCGGCGCCCGCCCGACCGCCTTCAGCGCGCCGCACCTGACCAGCACGCGCAGGTGGTAGGCGACCTTTGCCGGCGGTACCTGCATGACGGCCGAGATCTCCCTTTCCCCAAGCCTCCTGTTTTCGTCTGTCAGCTCCAAGATCGCGCGGCGCCGCTTGTGCAGGATCGCCGCGCAGTGGTAGTGGCTCTCTGGGTCGAGGCGTCTCTTGCCATTCCCGCTCCCCGCCATTCGGGGAAGACCATATAGAAAGGAGAAGTTTTCTGTCTGAAGATCTCTTGTCTGCGCAAGAGATCGTGCGCCCGGCCGTGGTCTAGCGGACGCCGCCCATCTCGCTGAAGACGGCGGTGACGCCGCCCTCTTCGCGCTGTGCGTCGGCGATCACGTGGGAGACCGCGTTGATCAGCGCCAGGTGGGTGAAGGCCTGGGGGAAGTTGCCGAGGTGACGGCCGCTTTGAGCCTCCAGCTCCTCAGCGTAGAGGTCGAGCCCGCCGGCGGCCTCGAGCAGTCGCTCGCACAGCGCCCTCGCCCGTGCCGCCTCACCGATCTCCGAGAGGGCCGAGACGAGCCAGAAGGAGCAGATCAGGAAGGTGCCCTCCTCGCCGCTCAGGCCGTCGTCGGTCTCGGTGACCTTGTAGCGGAGGACGAGGCCGTGTTCGGTCAGTTCGTCGGCGATCGCCTCGACCGTTGCTCGCACCCGCGGATCGTCGGGAGGGAGGAAGCGCAGCAGCGGGATCATCAGGGTGGAGGCGTCGAGCGCGTCGGTCTCGTAGTGCTGGCGGAAGACCCCGTCGCGGACGCCACGCTCGAGGATCTCGGCGCGGATCCGCTCGGCGATCCCCTCCCACTCGGCGGCGATGTCGTCGATGCCGATGCTGCGGGCGAGCCGGGCGCCGCGGTCGACGGCGACCCAGATCATCAGCTTCGAGGAGACGTAGTGCCGCGGCTCGCCGCGCGACTCCCAAATCCCCTGGTCGGGATTGGGCCAGGCGGCGATCGCCGCTTCGACCTGTTCGCGGATCAGCTGGCGGTCGGCGGGCGTGCCGGTGCCGCGCAGCGCTTTCTCGTGCAGGTAGATCGAGTCGAGCAGCGCCCCCCAGACGTCGTTCTGGCGCTGGTCGAAGGCGCCGTTGCCGATCCGCACGGGGCGCGCGCCGCCGTAGCCGCTGAGGTGGTCGAGGGTACTCTCGGTCAGCTCTTTCTCGCCGCCGATCCCGTACATGATCTGCAGGTTGGGATCCTTGCGGCAGACGGTGACGACGAAGCGCATGAAGTCGCGCGCCTCCTGGTCGAAGCCGAGCGTGTGCAGGGCCCAGAGGCTGAAGGTCGAGTCGCGGATCCAGCTGTAGCGGTAGTCCCAGTTGCGTTCGCCGCCGGGCGTCTCCGGCAGCGAGGTGGTCGGCGCGGCGAGGATCGCCCCGGTCGGCGCGTAGGTGAGGCCCTTGAGGACCAGCGCCGAGCGCTGCAGGTGGACGCGCCAGGGGTGATCGGGAAAGTCGCCGTCGCGTAGCCATTTGCGCCAGAAGTCTTCGGTCGAGTCGAGCCGCTCGAGCGCCTCCGGCGCGCTGCGCGGCCCGCCGAGATCTTCGTTGCCCCAGGTCAGGGCGCAGAAGGCGGTCTCGTTCTCGCGCAGCTTGACCGTGCCGCGGACCGCGTCGCCGTCGATTGAGAGCTCCAGGTCGCTGGTCAGCTGCAGCTCGATGTCGCCGCCGCCGCGAGCGATCGCTTCGCCGAGCTCGCCGCCGCTCCAGGTCGGCGCGTCCGCGCCGTAGGCGAAGCGCGGCAGGCACTCAATCGCCATCTCTACCTCGCCGTCGATACAGGTCATCGTGCGCAGCAGCGAGTGGTCGGACTCGTGTTCGGTCTGCGGGCGCGAGCCCGGCCCGGCCTGCTCGACCCAGTCGCCGATCGTCAGCGCGTCGTGGACGACGACCCAGCCGGTGTCGGTCACCCAGGTGGTCTCGATCACAAGCGTGCCGGGCTCGTAGCGGCGGCTGATCGGGACAACGACGCCGCGCGGCGCGAGGCGGAAGTGACCGGCGCCGCGGTCGAGCAGCGCGGCGAAGGCGCTGGGCGAGTCGAAGCGGGGGAGGCATAGCCACTCGACCGAGCCGTCGTAGGAGACGAGGGCACTGGTGTGGCAGTCGGAGAGGAAGCCGTAGCTGCCGATCGTCGGGAAGCGGTTCTGACCGGCGCTCACGGAGGTGCCAAGCTACCACTGTGAGCCTTCTTCCCGCCCACGTGGCCGGCACTTTCGTGCCCCTGGAGGTCTTCCCGATCACGCTCGCCGGTGTCCTCTACTGGCACCGAGCGATGGTGCTCTCCTGGGACGGCCGGCCGCTGCCGCTCTGGCGCCAGATCTGCTTCGGCGCCGGCCTGGCGACGATCGCGATCGGCCTCTTTAGCCCGATCGGTCACATCGCCGACGAGCTGGTGATCGCCCACATGGGCGAGCACCTCTTGATCGGCGACATCGCCTCGCTGCTGCTCGTCCTCGGCCTGACCCGCTCGCTGCTGCAGCCTTTGCTCGCGATCCGCCTCTTCAACCGCCTCCAGGTTCTCACCCACCCGGCCGTCGCCTTCCCACTTTGGGCGTTCAACCTCTTCCTCTGGCACATCCCCGCCCTCTACCAGGACGCCTACGGCGCGGCGCCGATCCACGCGGTCGAGCACGCGACCTTCCTCTTCTTCGGCTGCCTGATGTGGATGCCGATCTTCGGCCCGCTGCCCAAGCCGCAATGGTTCACCGCCGGCTGGAAGGTCGGCTACGTGATCGCCGTCCGCTTCACCGGCGCGCTCCTTGGCAACGTCCTGATGTGGTCGGGGACGGTGCTCTACCCGATCTACGCCCCGGGCGAGCGCTACTGGGGGATCTCGGCGCTGGCCGACCAGAGCACGGCGGGTGTCGTGATGATGATCGAGGGGACCTTCCTGGCGCTCGGCGTGCTTGCCTGGGTCTTCTTCGAGGTGGCCCGCGAAGGGACCGAAAAGCAGAACCTGCTCGACCTCGCGCGCGAGCGCGGCGTCGAGCTCGACGAGCGCCGCGCCCAGCGCGCCGT
>JBAREU010000003.1:0-3857 GCA_049796515.1 Solirubrobacterales bacterium | reverse complement strand
CCTCTCCCCGGCGATGATCCACCGCGCCCGCGAGCGGGCCCAGGCCCGCGGCCTGACCGATGTCGAGCTCATAGAGGCGGACGCGACCGATCTACCACTGCCTTCGGCGAGCGCCAACCTCCTCCTCTCCTACTGGGGCCTGCACTGCTTTCCCGACCCGGCTGCCGCACTGGCCGAGGCCGCCCGCGTCCTCGAGCCCGGCGGCCGCCTCGTCGGCACCTCCCTGGTCCCCGGCCGCGACAGCCTGCGCCAACGCCTCCTGCTCCGTCCCCACACCGGGGACTTCGGCCTGCTCGGCACCCAGGAGGAGATCGAATCCTGGCTGAGCAAGGCGGAACTCGACCTGACCAGCGCCAAGCGCTCCGGGCCTTTCTTCCTCTTCGAGGCTCGCAAGCAGGTCTGATCGACTCTTCAGCGGAGGGGGTGGGATTCGAACCCACGAGACACCCGAAGGCATCTAACGGCTTTCAAGGCACGGAGACGCGCGGCGGAATCGGCTTGGTTGAGCCATTTGAGTTTCCGCGCCACCCGCAGTGCCACCGTCCCGCGCCAGGGCGGCGTTGCTGTTAGAAATCAGCTGGAGCCCCTATTGGGACGGGCACGTTTCGAATTGGCTGATTTTCAAGACATCTACGCTGAGGCCCTAGAGGGCGGCATCGCTAGGGAAGTCGACCTCTTGACCTCTCCGGATGAGCCGATGCTTGGAGATCGCGCCGTCTACCGCGCCATCTACCGAAGCATGGAGATTCATGGCTTGCCAGCCGAGTTTGAAGTTGATGGGGCAAGCATCTATCACGTTAATGGTCCCGTGCTCACCCAGCAGACGGAGATAGCTCAGCGAGGCGGCTTTCCGCTGGTATTCGATAAGTGCATGACGCGCGGAGTCGAGGTGGGTTCAGGACATTGGCTAACCATCGTCCAGATCGAGCACGCACCGCTGCCGGATGACCTTGGCCCAGTGATGCTCGCGTCCCGCAGCCAAGCCCAGGAGGCCGTCGCCTTTATAGCGTCAGTTTTGGACGAGCGGATTGCTCAAGAGCTACTTGCCGAGGATATTCTCGTCCTCGACGGATCAAAGCCCGTTGCAGCCGCAGATTTACGCGAACTCGTTCGCCATTTTCCTCCGTTTGAGGTAACGGAGGTAGAGGAAGCCAGCCTGGAAAATCTGGATGTATCGGGCCAGCCTCGTCATGTGAAGACCGCTGCTAGGTGGTACCTGCGTGGGGCACAAGCGGGTCCAGGGGTAGACGGCGTCATGTTTTTATGGTTCGCCGTCGAGGCGCTGGTCGGTACGTCCAAAAAAGCACCGATAGAGAAGGCGCTGCGGGAGGCGGGGCGCGATCCAGCGGATCAAGGAATCGGCGTTGGAAAACTTCATGGGATACGCAGTAAGTTCGTCCACGACAAGCCAGATAGCGATCCACCTCCGAGAGAGGAAGTGCGGCAAGCATTCTATGACTTAGAGGCCATGGCAAAAACCTTGCTTCGTCACGCTTTGGGTGTCGATTCAACTTGGCCGGCACATGCAGCGTCACAGGCCTTTCACTCCCCTTGGGCGGAACGAATTGCGGAAGCCTGGAGGGAGCCGAACGTCGAGTTTCATGATGCGCTTCCCGTGAGCAGTACCGAGCCAACTGAGGGTTTGTCATGGGGGAGAATGCTTCCGGCCCTGGATGTAAAGGCTGCTGTGGCGGTGAACGGTGGCCAAGAGCAAGACGCCAATCGAGTACGGCGAATAGCAGAGATGGCGCTCCTCTACTTTGGCGACCCTGACATCGGGGAGTTTCCGGTTGAGATAAGGCGGTTCGACAATGAGGAGATCCAGGCTGATTGTCGTAGTGACCGCTTGACCATCAGTTCGCGCATAGTCGATCCCGACAATCCGGTGGATGCTTTTCGCCTAACGAGGGCAATCCATATTTTTATTGGCCGTTGCCTCCTCGAACGTCGCGGTGTTCAGGCGAATGGCCTCGGGACCTTCCTGCATGGACTTCTAAGTGGTTGGGTTAATGTTGATTTCACTCCGTTAGATGAGGAGGCGAAGGAGTTCATCGTTGTGAATCCTCTCCCGACTAAACCGACGTTGTTTGATGTTGGTGAACACTTGGGTGCTGGTGCTGCTGGAAGCGAGGAGAACTTGCGGAATGTCGAAGAGCGCGTATTTGGCGATGCGGTGGATCATGACGCTGAAGTAAGGGCCTCATTCGAGCAGATGGTCAGCGAAATGCAAGGGGTTGAATCGCCTGTGGAGCTGCTCGACCTATTACAGAGCCAATTTGCAGGAGCTACCCCTTAGCGCGTAATAGGAATGCACCCCCTGGAGCGTTAGACGCCTCGCCGAGATCGCGCGAGAAGAAGGGCTTATAACTGCCGAGACGCATGACGCGATAGAAGGCCTGAGCGTCCTGCGCAACCTCGCAGCTCATGGTGGCGAGAAGGACATTTCTTCTCAGCGAGCGCACGAGTTCGTGGCCCTTGCTCAGGGCGTTATCTATGCCATACGAGTAATGCGAGGCGTAGGAATCCGTAGGGGTTGCGCTAGGCGACGACGTGCTCGCCTGCGGGCACGTAGTGCTCTAAGGCGGCATCCTGGCCGAGGGCGAATGGCACGCCCTCTTCCGCGAGCTTGACGACCTCGGCGTAGGTGTCGCCAGCGGCAGACCAGCCGTCAACGTCGGGGGACTCTGCCCACCAGCCGTCTGCCTCGTGGTGATAGATGATGCGTACGGTCTCCATTGATCTCTCCGCTCAGAGTAGCTTCAGGGCCTCGTCTTCGGCAAGTCCGACGTCTCGGGTCAGAATCTTGCGGACTAGGCCGGAGGGAATCGTGGCTTTGTCATGGAAGGCGAAGGTGAGCGGCTTTCGGCCAGGTGCCTCCATACGGCGATGCGAGCCGGACTGCCGCACGACGCGGTAGCTGAGCGGCTTGCGTTCCAAGACCGCAAGAAGGCGCTTTGCTTTCATCGAAGGGAATTGGCTCACAGCGGCGACGTTATCGACCGCAGCGGATTGTCTGATCCTCGCCGCTCCGGCCACCCTCTGACACCCAAACAACCGGATTCAGCCGGAGACAATCGGATTCAGGGACGGCCTCGCGGAGGCCACGGAAACCGCTCTGTAGAGCCGTGTTTAGCGCTACAAGCGGAGGGGGTGGGATTCGAACCCACGAGACGCCTTACGACGCCTAACGGCTTTCAAGGCCGCCGCATTCAACCGCTCTGCCACCCCTCCGGGTGTTCAGACGACGTGTCGATGCTAGCCACCAAGTATGGACGGAAGGGTGCGAAGTAAAAGGGCTGTGGCGGTGATTGGATACCGGCCGTGCGCCGGTTGCTCGTCCTCGCCTCGACGATGGTCTTCTTCGACGTCGCCTTCTACGCGGCGATCGCGCCGTTGCTGCCCGACTACGTCGCCGACTTCGGCCTGAGCGAGGCGCAGGCGGGGATCCTCGCTGCCGCCTATGCGGCGGGGACGCTGCTCGCCTCGCTGCCGGCGGGTCTTGTTGCCACGCGGATGGGCCCGCAGCGCACGGTGATCGGCGGCCTGTTGCTGCTCGGCGTGTCGAGCCTCGTCTTCGGCTTGGCCAGTGAGATCGTTTTGCTCGACGCGGCACGCTTCGTCCAGGGGGTGTCCGGGGCGCTGATCTGGTCCGGTGCACTGACCTGGCTGATCACCACTGCGCCTCCCGAGCGGCGCGGCGCGGTGATTGGCACGGCGCTTGGAACCGCAGTGGCCGGCGCTCTCATCGGCCCGGTTCTCGGCGCGATTGCGGCTGAGGTTGGGACCGACGTCGTCTTCGGCGCGGTGCTGGGCATCGCCGTGGTGCTCGCGGCGCTGGCCTCGCGACTGCCGGAACC
>JBAREU010000002.1:0-17268 GCA_049796515.1 Solirubrobacterales bacterium | reverse complement strand
GGGCACTCCAGCACGTCCCGTACAGGCGCGGCGAGTTGGCGATCACCCTCGTCGGCGCCAGGGGCGACCGGGCAGTGCTGCGGGTGAGCGCCCCCAACCTGTCTTCAGCCCGCCACAGCTGGAGGGCCTTCCTCCGCCGCTACCACGATCAAGGCGAGGCATACATCGCCCGGTTCGTGGCCCCCGATGAGGGGAGGAGGCGATGAGGTCCGGCGTCGTCTCGCTGGTCGCCTCGGCGGTCGGGTCGCCCGGCGCCTCACTGGTCGCAATCAATCTGCGCCGAAGGGCCGCTATGCCGCATCGCAGCGGCAAATGCGGCGCTGCGATTTTGCCGACAACACTCTGTGACTTCGAGGTCGGTGCATGACCTCAAGGAAGCACTCTGATCCGCGGCCGTTGCTCGCGATCGTCGCTGCCCTGGTCGCGCTCTCCATCTCCTCGGCTATCTCGAACCTCGAAACCGGGGCGGTCCTCGATCTCGCGGAGCGGTTCGCCCCCCTCGCGCTCGGGGCCGTCGCTATCGCCTCCGCGCTGGCTCCACAGCGCATCATTGCCACCCGCCGAACCCTGCGATCACGGCGGCTGGCGGCCATCGTTCCGGCCGACGAGTTCGACGCGAAACCCGACGTCGTTCTCGCCTTCGCCGCCCAGATCGCAGCAAGTGAGCGGAGCATCGCCGGCTGGATGGATCGCAAGGCAAGCGCCCTGCGGGTGCAGCTCGCCTGCGATCAGGAGCGCCGGCTCGTCTACCTGATCGAAGTGCCGGATCGCGCCGCCGGGTTGCTGCGGGCAGCGCTTCGCACCTACGAAGGCGTCGAGCTGCGATCTGCCGAGGAGGCGCTGGTCGCCAGCGGGAACGACGCCGAGGAGGAGTTCACCCTCCGCACCGAGCTGGTACTCGCCCATCCGAGCATCGAGCCGCTGGCCCGGCCCGACGGCGATCCCGATCCGCTACAGGCGTTCGCCGCGGCGATGGCCGCCCTGCGGTCCGAACGGGGGGAGAAGGCGACCGTCTGTATAGACCTGCTGCCGGCTACCGGCCGGCGCCGCAGTCGGCTTCGTCGCCGCCTGAGCCGCCAGGCTCGGCGGCGCCATCGGGAGGGGCCGAGGTGGGGAGAGCTGCTCGGGGCCGAGCATCGCGGCCGGGACCGAGCCCGGCCCGACGAGCTGGTCGACCGGCGCCTCATCGGCCAGGCCCTCGACGCGAAGCTCCGCGATTCGGGGCCGCTGTTCGAGGCGCAGATTCTCCTCCGCTGCCAGGCCCCCAACCGCCCGCGGGCGAAGGCCATGACGAAGCAGATGCTCGCGGCCTTTGAGCCGTTGACTGATCGCAACTGGCTTCGGGCTTCGGGCCTGCCGGTGCTCGGTGTCGCCTTTCTCGGCTCCGACCTTCCTCTCCGACGCCGCAGTTTCGACCGCCGCCTCGCCACCGGCTACTTCCGGCCGGCGCGGAAGATGATCCTGACGGCGCGCGAGGTGGCCGGCTTCTTGAAGCCGCCGACCGTTAACTGCCGGGCCGAGAACGTCCTGCGATCCGGCGCCCTGCTGGCGCCGCCTCCGCCGCTCCCGTCCTTCGATCCGAAACGGAGAGACCTGATCCCCCTCGGGATGGTCAGCGGCGAGGACGGCGAGCACCTGGTCGGGGTCCGCGTCGCCGACACGTTCTTCAGCTACACCGCGGGCCGCTCGCGCTACGGCAAGACCGAGCTGGCGATCGTGCAGTTCGTCCACCTCGTCCGCTCCGGTCACGGCGGCTTCTTCCTCGATCCCCACGGCGACGCCCTCGATCGGATCGCGCCCTACCTCGCCGAGCCCGGCGTCGCCGAGCGCGTCGTCCGCATTGACCTGCGGCCCGGCGCCTCCCTCGACGGGCTGCCGGGCTGGAACCTCTTTGGGGTCGCCGGGGCCAATCCGGTCGAAGCCGAGGCGCGGGTCGAGGCGGTAGTCGACGCCTTCGCCTCTGCGCTCGAATGGGGCGAGCGATCGACCCGCGCGATCAACCTCACGACGCAGGCCGCCTCCGCGCTGGCGAGGATCGCGCCGGTCCTCGCCGAGGACGACCTGGCGCCGACGATCTTCCAGATTCCGACGCTGCTGAGCGACGCCGAGTGGCGGGAGGACGTTCTGCCCTTCCTGCCGCAAGCCTCTCAGCGCTTTTGGCGGGACCGCTTTCCGCTGCTCGCGACCGACGCGATCACGCCGGTCACGAACATGATCGACCGGCTGCGGGCATCCAGCGCGATCACCGCGCTCCTCGGTCAAGCCCGCACCACCTACCGAGTCCGCGAGGCGATGGACGAGGGGCTGATCGTGCTCGCCTGTCCCGGCGCCGGGGGCACCCGCGACCGGCTCGTCGCCAACCTTCTCGTCTTCGATCTCTTCCACGCCGCCCGCAGCCGCGCCGAGTTGGCGCCGGGCGATCGACGGCTTTTCTGGCCCTTCTTCGATGAGGTACAGAGCTACGACGGCGCGGCCTCGGGCAACCTCGCCGCACTGCTTGAGCAGAGCGCGAAGTTCGGGCTGCGGGCGCACTTCCTCAATCAGAACCCCGAGCGACTGAGTCCGGCGACCCTCAACGCGCTCCTTACGAACCGCTCGCACCTTCTCGCAAGCGCGCTGAACTCGCACGCGGCGGCGCTGCTGACGAAGGAGTGGGCCGGTCAACCGAGCCCGGCGGCGCTGACCAAGCTCGATCGGTTCCGCTTTGCTGCCCAGGTCACGGACCGGGGCCGCGCGAGCCGCCCCTTCGGCCTCCGCGGAATCCGGCTCGAGGATGTCTTCGGCGCCGATCGCCAGCAGGCTTCGACCGCTAAGAGCCGGGCGGCTGGATGCAGCGCGGCCGAGACGTTTACCCGGCTAGAGAAGCACGACGAGCGCATCCGGGCCAAGCTGCGGGAGGCAAGAGGACGGCGGCGCGGGGGCCACGGACCCGGCTCGGCCTCGGGGCCGGTTCGCCATCAGCGGAAGGCGCCGGCATGAGGACCAACGGCGGCCTCACGGAGGCGGAAATCCTCGGCTCGCTGGCCGAGCACCGCGTCCTTTCGACGCCGCAGATCCGAGCGATCCACCTGCCGGTCTACAGCCCGCGCACGGCTCAGCGGACGATGGCCCGTCTCGGCAAGCGCGGTCTTGTGGCTTTCGCCAGCCTGCCGGGGGTGTCGGGGGCGCCCCGCCGGCTTTGGCACCTGACCGAGGCCGGTGCCGGCGCTGCGCGGGATGCCGGCCTGATCGACCGGCTGCCGCGACTACTGAGCGCCGAGCAGGTCACCGGCCCCCTGCAAGCCCACACCCTCGCGGTCAACGACGCGGGGATCGCTTTCCTCGCCGCAGCCCGCGAGCGGGGCGACGAATGCACCCCGACCTCTTGGCGGCACGAGGTCGGCCACCCGCTCAACGCCGGGCGAGGTCGGGCGCGTCGCTCGCTTATCGCCGACGCGGTTCTCACCTACGTCCGCATCGGTGCCGAGGAGGTGGTGGTCGAGCAGCGCTTCCTAGAGCTGGATCGCGCCACGCTCTCGATCGACCGGCTGACCGCCGAGCTGAGCCGCTACGCCCGTCTATATAAGGCGACCGGCGCTGAGGGCGAGCCCGCCTGGATCAAGCGCTACCCCTGGTTCCCGCCGATCCTCTGCGTCCTCGCCGGCAGGGAGCGGCCGGCGCTCGAACGCCGCCGGGAAACGGCAGTGGCGATGTTGAGCCGCGACCGGGATCTTCTCACCGCCCCGGAGGTCTCGATCCGCATTTGCCTAGCTGAAGACCTCGCCGAGGCGGGGCCGTTCGAGCCGATCTTCACGGACTTTCGCGAACCCGACCGACCGACCGACTGGCTGGTCGAGGAGCCGGGGGCATGACGCCGGAGCAGCGGAAGATCGCCAAGAAGCGGGAGGGTGGAGCGACGGTTAGCGACCGCCAACGTCGCGACCGCCCGCACCTCACCTTGGTGCCGATCTCGCTGAAGGTCGCCAACGCCTACGTCGCCGAACACCATCGCCACAACCGCCCGGTTGCCGCCGGGGTATGTGTCGTCGGCGTCCGGGAAGGGGAGAGGCTGTGCGGGGTGGCGATCATCGGCCGGCCAGTCGCGCGGATGCTCGATGACGGCTTTACCGCCGAGGTCCGCCGCGTCTGCACTGACGGCACCTACAACGCCTGCTCGATGTTGTTGCGTGCTGCCTGGCGAGCCGTCAAGGCCCTCGGCTACCGCAAACTCATCACCTACACGCTGCCCGAGGAGGGCGGCGCCTCGCTGCGCGCCGCAGGGTTCAAGCTGGCCAAGACCGATGCCGGCGGTGGACGATGGAACCGGCCCGGTCGACCGGCTGCCGACACTCACCCGCTCGGCCTCAAGTACCGCTGGGAGCTACCGACCTGACCGACGAGGTGAAAACCTGCCACGACCGTGGCCCGCCCGACGCATTCGAGGTCGAGGTCGAGGTCGTACCGCTCGCGGACGGTGACGCCGAGCGCCGCGACCGGCAATTGCGTGCGATTGTCAGCCTGCTCCGGGGGGTGCTCGCCCGGCGCGGCGATCCCGAGTTGACATCCCGCTCGGCATCTCATCTCATCTCAGGCGATGACCGCCGCTAGTCCGACGCCAGCCTCGACCGTCGGGCTCGCCGAGCCGCCCGCGACGCGGTTCGCGTTCTTCGGGCGCGTCTCGACCGACGACGTGCAGGACCCCTCCCTGTCGATTCCCCGTCAGCTCGGCGTCTGCGAGGACGCGATCCGCCCGGCCGGTGGCGAGATCGCCTCCTACTACTGGGACATCGAGTCCGGCCGCAAGGACCTCTCAGAGCGCGGGAACGGTGCGGACCCCGCCGCCTTCAAGGTGCCGGTCCCGCGCGATGGTGGCCTCGCGGACCTTCTCTCAGCCGCGGCTAACGGCCGTCCATTCGACGCCGTGATCGTGGAGTCGATCGACCGGCTCTCGCGAATGACCGCCGATGGGACGCGGATCGAGCGCGACCTTGAGCTGCTTGACGTCCCCCTGTTCGCCGCCGACGAGCCGATGGTGACGAACGCGACCGCGATCCTCACGCGGCGCGTCAAGCAGGGCGTCGCCGAGTGGTACGTGCGCGACCTGATCGAGAAGAGCCGCCGCGGCATGGAGGAGTCGGTGCGCCAGGGCTGGCACACCGGCGGCCCCGTCCCCTACGGCTACGCGCTGGAGGCGCATCCCCACCCGAACCCGCACAAGGCCCGCGACGGCAAGCACAAGCACAAACTCATCATCGACCCGGATCGCGCGCCGATCGTCCTGATGATCTTCTCTTGGTACTGCGTGCGCCACCTCGGGCTCGGGGAGATCTGCGACAAGCTCAACCGCGACCTTGACCGCTACCCGCCGCCCCGGCGCAACCCCAAGGACGAGATGCCGCTGCGGCAGACCTGGAACCGGTCGCAGATCCGCTCGATGCTGCGCAACCCCAAGTACACCGGCTACAACGTCTGGAACCGCCACGACAAGCGCAAGGGTCGCCCGCTGATCCGCCCCCGGTCGGAATGGGTCTGGAGTCCGGCCCCGACCCATGAGGCGATCGTCGCGCGGGAGCTGTTCGATCAGGTCGAGGAGCGCGCCCATCGCAACAAGATCGCCGCCAAGACGCCGACGACCGCCCGCCCTTACCACGGCGCCCCCGTTCGCAAGGGGCGGACCTACGTGCTGCGCGGCCGGGTCCGCTGCGGCATGTGCGGGCGCCGCATGGAGGGCAGCCACCAGAAGCACAAGAACTGGTACCGCTGCCAGTATGTCACCCGCCGCGGCCCGGTCGCCGCCGACGTGGCCGGCCACCCCCGGGTCCTGGGGATCAAGGAGGAGACGATCCTTGACGCCATTCTTGACTTCCTCGGCCAGCGCATCTTCGGCCCCGATCGCCTTCGCCTGTTGCGCGCTGAGTTGGCCCAAGCGACCACCGCTTCATGGAAAGACAACGACGCCGAGCTTGACCGCCTTAGCCGCGAGCAAAGCGACGTGCAGCGCAGCCTCCACCGGCAAACCCTCCGACTGGAGGAGCACGACAACCCCAATCATCCGGTCGTCGCGCTCGCCACCCGCCGCATCGAAGAACTGGCAGCCCGCCAGGAATCAATCGAGGAGGCGATCAGCGCCCTGCGCGCTAACCGTCCCGAGGGCGCCCGGCCAGACGAGATCGCCGCCATGCTCGACGCGATCCCCGATATGCGCGATGCGCTCAACGAAGCCGACGAGAGCGAGCTGATCGAGCTGTTCGACGCCTTCGACGTCTGCGCCACCTACACGAAGTCCACTCGCCGGCTGGAGCTTGCCGCCAGCGTGACGCCGGAACTGGTCGCAAGCCACGGCAGGTCGCAGGAAGGTGTTCAAACCCCGCCCCCGCTATGGACGAATCCCTGCGACCGCCCGCCAGGCGGTTGCTTCGCGTTGGGGCTGGAAACGAAGTCGCTCGTGAGCAGGGCGCTCACCTCCAAGGTCCGGTTTGGCTTGTCGTATGTCACCCGCAGCGCGCCCAACAGAGTTGCTAGATTTCCGCCAATCCGGTGAGGAGGGGCGGTGCGCCGGATGAAGGCTAGGGGAGCCCCGAAACTCGAGGAGTGGTCTTGTCTACCCTGGCCGAAGCATTGTTGTCCCGATCGCAGATGATGGTCGTGCGCCGAGCCATCCCGATAGCTACCGTCGCGGCGATTGCGCTGGCACTCATGAGCACAGGCTTGCTGGCGCAATCATCCGGAGCCCCGCCAACGCATGCCGTACTAGCCAAGTCCCACCGGACGATCTACTTCTTTTCCAATCCCGGGATATCGGTCGAGAACCATAATCCGCTGGTGATACGTCCGTCAGGTTGGCCGCTTTTTCAGGACGGCCAGTGGGTCCTTGAAAAGCTGCACTGGACTGGCTGGGGCTCAAGCGTTGCCCACGGCAAGGGCCTCAGTAGCTCGAGCAACGGCATTCCAAACGCAGCGGAAGGAAAGCGGATCATCACGTCGGCCAGGGTGACGCTGTCAAAGCCCGTGCGCTTCCACGGTCACGAGGTATACAGCTGCTTCCGTTTGAAGGTACCGCCCCCGGCGCACTACCCCTTCTCGTGCCTCCAGCGCCTGAAGGGAGGCTACGTCGGATTCACATCACCGGGCTCTGGGACGCCTATTGGGGCGGGCGAAAGCGCGCCTGGCACGCGGCATCTGACTGACTTCCTCTCGCCAGATCACAAGGTGTGGTGCTTGGCAGGGGCGGGGTACACATTCTGCGTAGCAGGAGCAGGTCCCGCAGCGCCAGGGCCGCAGCATTCAGCGACCATTGAGCGCAACGGACAGGTGCGATTGTGCTCGGCCGCGGAATCCAGCCTGACGGAAGGGTGTACGCAGAATTGGGATGTGCACTCTCCGGTACTGCACTACGGTGAGCGGAGCGAAGCGGAAGGCATTCGCTGCACCTCCGCACCAAACGGCATCACCTGCGTCAAGGTCTCCGAGCCGGGCAAGGGGAAGGGCTTCAGGGTCAACAAGGACGAAGCCGTCCGGGTCGGGTAGTCAGATCTTTAACGAGCGCGAGTCGCGAGGAAGGTGTGTGCCACACTAGGCACGCTGGGGTTGGTGGCTATCGTGGTTGGCCTACCGCTGCCTGCAATGGTAGGGCAAGCGGCCGCGTTGGGGCTGGTGTGGTCAGCGCCCACATTGATCGACCACCAGCGCCCCTTCTCTTCAGATGTGAATATCAGTAGCGCTTCGTGTGCCTCAACCGCGCTATGCGTCGCCGTTGACCAACAGGGATCCGCGGTGATCTCGACCAACCACACAGCTGCGACGCCGACCTGGAGTGGCCCGACCGAAATCGACAGTTCGCACTTCAACTCGGCCGAGTTCTCAGAGCACGGCCGAAATCCAGTGAGCCGTCCGGGATCGATCCGCCTAGCGCGGGGCCGGTCGAGCGGCCCGGGTCAGGTGGACACCGAGATCGTGCCGGTCAGGTGGTCGAGCGCGACGTTGGCGTGCATGCGCACGCCGGTCTCCAGCACGGAGTCGTCGGCATAAAAGTGCGGGTTGTGGTTCATCGCGATGCCGCGGCCGCCGGCAAGCGGAGTCAGCGAGCCGTCCGGTTGCAGCTCGCTGTCCTGGGCCCCCAGCTGGAGGTAGGCGCCTCCGTACTTGTTGACGAAAACCGACACGTCGTCGTAGCCGAGCCCCGGTGGCGCTTTGACGAGATGGTCATCGCCGACCACGTGCTCCAGGGTGGGCAGGATCGCGTCGATCCACGGTTTGCTGTTGTGAACGGCGGGGACCGGCTGGAGAAACTCGACATCCGCCGTTGCGCCGTATGCCTGGGCGACGTGTTCGGCGGTGCGCTGAACCCGTGTGCGGGCAACTTTCATGTCGGCCTCGACCGTGCACCGGATCGTGCCGAACAGCTGCACCGACTCGCCAACGACGTTGAAGCGACCCATGTCCTCGACGTGGCCGATGGTGATCGCGAGCGGGTCGTAGCCGGGAAGTTGGCGGTAGACCTGACCCATCGCGGCGACGATGTCGGCGGCCGGCGGTAGCGGGTCGATCCCCTCCCACGGGGTCGAGCCGTGGACGCCTTTGCCGTGCACGGTGATCCGCATCAACACCGAAGCGCCGTACTGGTTGCCGGCGAGGTAGGCGACGACCCCCTTTGGGTACGGGGTGACGTGCATGCCGAAGACCATCGTCGGCACCGGGTTGGCGAGTGCCCCCTCGGCATCCATCTCCCGGGCGCCGCCGTCCTCGTCGATCGGCGGGCCCTCCTCGGCGGGCTGGAAGACGAACAGCACGGTCCCGGGCAGCTGCTCGCGCGCCTGGGCGAGGACCTTGGCCGCACCCATCAGCATCGCGGTGTGGCAGTCGTGTCCGCAGACGTGCGCGACCGGGTACGGCCCACCCGGGTAGTCCTCGTCGACGACGGTCGAGGTGAACTCGACGCCCGATTCCTCCTTCAATGGCAGCGCGTCGATGTCGGCGCGCAGGGCCACGACGCGTTTGCCGTCCTGCCCCCCGCGCAGGACGCCGACCACGCCGTGGCCGGCGATGCTGGTGCGGACCTCATCCAGCTGCAGGGAGCTCAGGTGGTCGGCCACCATCCGCGCCGTCTCGCGCTCGCGGTTGGACAGCTCGGGGTGGCTGTGCAGGTGGTGGCGCCAGGAGACCACCTGGTCGCTGATTTCCGCCGCGGCTTGGTCGAGACGGGCGTGAAGGTCGTGGGGCACGATGGTCTCGCCGGTCGGCACGTGCGGAGCGAAACGCTCACGTCCCGTAAGGCTGATGCAACCCATTGAAACCTCCTGAAAGAAGTATCTAAGAAAGGTAACCAATCGGGCTCGTCGCCCGATAGCAACGTGCCAAACAGATCCCAGCCGATCTCGATCCTGTGAAACCGCTCTAAACTGCGGTCCACGTAGTCCAGCCGGGCCCCAAGGTCCGCGCTCATAACCTTGGCAACACCCCAAGGGTCTTGGACGGCGACCTGGAGGACTTCATCGGTGACTACCTGAACAAGACCGCCGCGTCCTCGGCCAGCTAGCCGTGGAGCCGCTCGTCTACCGGGAGCGACCGACCGCGGGCGACCCCGACGGTCTGCTGGTTCTGCATCACGGGCGCGGGACCTACGAGGGGGACCTCCTCGGCCTAGCCGATGCGCTCGATCCCGGCCGGCGGCTCCTGGTCGTGACGCCGCGGGCGCCGCTGCAGCTGGCGGGCTTGCCGGGGTACCACTGGTATCTGGTCCCCCGGGTTGGCTATCCCGATCACGACACCTTCCATGCCGCCCGTGGCGCTCTCGCCGAGCTCCACGATCGACTCTGGGAGGAAACGGCGATCCCGCCCACCCATACGGTTCTCGGCGGTTTCTCGATGGGTACGGTGATGAGCTACGCGACGGCGCTCGACGCCGGTCGCCCGCCGGTGAGCGGAATCCTGGCCTTCAGCGGCTTCGTCCCGGAGGTCGAGGGCTGGCAGCCCCATTTCGAGGACCGGCGCGACACTCACGCTTTCATCGCCCATGGTCGATCCGACCCGATTATCGATGTCGATTTCGGCCACCGAGCCCGCGGGCAGCTGGAAGCGGGAGGGCTCGAGGTCGAGTACCACGAGTCGGACGTCGGCCATCAGATCGATCCCGTCCACCTGCGAGCGGCGAGCGAGTGGCTGGACGCCACCCTGCGGTCCTAGTGGACGAATGCCTGGCGAGCTCGCAAGCCAAAAACTTCCCTGCCATGCCGCCCAAGCGGGCCTTCGATCTCCCCGATCCCCCTACCCTCCGGCGGCCGGCAATGACGCTGATGGCGAGCCTGGCGAGGCTGCGCGGATCGCCTCCAGCTATCCGGAGTACGGCAGTGGCCCTGTTGACATGAGCGGCTTCACTCGCTAGGACGATGCGCTTCAGATCAGGGGGTTTTCTTTTTCTCGAGACAATCTAAACTCTATTTGTGGCAGCGATGGCAGCGATGGCAGCGCTTCGGCTTCGGTTCGGCGGATCATTCTGCTGGGCGCTGATCGGCGCGACGCTCGCGCTTGCAATCGCGGTGCTTATGCCGGCGAGGGCGGACGCCTTTGGCACCTTCGCCAACGGTGTGCTCACGGTTAATGGCGGCGAGGGAAAAATCGTCCCTCGTTGTGCGAGCGACGGCGAGATCACCGTCAGCGGCGTTTCCGTAGACAATGGTCCTGTCGACTGCCGCGACTTGAGGCGAATCGAGGCTTCTTCGTCCGTGTCCACCCTCTTCGACTTCTCGCAGCTGCCCGACAGCCTCGGTGGCGGCCAGGGGCCGATCGAGATCCACGCCATCTCAAAGGCGAGCGACCCGACCGAATACTCCGACGACAAATTCATCGGGGCTCCGGGTCACATCAACATCTTCGACGGTGGGCTCGGCTCCGACTCCATCACCGGCGGCAACCTCAACGACAGGCTGAGTGGCGGCGCGGACAGCGACAAGATCGACGGCGGGCGCGGAGACGACATTCTCCGCGGCGGTTCTGCGGCGGACAAGCTGCTCGGCGGGCCCGGCCGCGACACCTTGAAGGGCGACGGCGGGAGCGACAAGCTGGTCGGCGGCCCCGGCGGGGACACCGAAAAGCAGTAGCCGAGGGGATCCGGGGTCAAGACGCCGGGAGGTAGGTGAGGAGGACCACTCCGGAGTCGAACCGCTTCACGTCGTCGAGCTCCATCCGGACGGTTCGCCTGTCGCCGAGCACGTGGACGTTCCGTCGACGGTGGCCTGCGTGGTCGCGATCAGCTTTCCCATCTCAATTCTCCTTCGGTCACGGGAGCTCCCTTTGGGTCTCTCTTATCCGTGAGACGAACAGGGACGCGCGGATTCGACGTTTTTCAGATTCTTATTGGCGCGAGCCCTCGTCGCGCAGCTCGGCCTCGATCCGATCAAATCTAACTCTCTAGTCGAGGGTTAGGCACATTTTCGGGTCGAGTGCGCAAAAAATTGCCGCCCGCCCGGCCGTTGCTGCCTCGGTGACCGGTCTTCGCGCAGGTGTCCTCGCGCTCGCCCTGCTTCTGCTGGGAGGCGCCGCGCTGCTCCCCGGGACCGCCCTGGCCGGTCCCTGCGATCCGCCCAACAACGAGATCGTCTGCGAGAACTCGAAAGCGGGGACCCCCTCCAGCACCTGGGACGTCAACGGAGCTGGCGACTCGAGCATCCAGGGGTTCTCCACCGACATCAGCGTCGACCAGGGGCAGACGGCCCGCTTCAAGATCAAAACCGTTTCGACGAAATACCGCATCGACATCTACCGCATGGGCTACTACGGCGGCAGCGGTGCGCGCAAAGTCGCCACCGTGTCGCCCTCGGTTGGCCTGCCGCAGTCCCAGCCCGCCTGCAGCGAACAAGCCGCGACCGGGCTGGTCGATTGCGGCAACTGGGCCGAATCGGCTTCCTGGGCGGTGCCGGCAAGCGCCGTTTCGGGGATCTACTTCGCCCACCTGGTGCGTGAAGACAAATCCTCGGAAGGCAGTCACGTCTTCTTCATCGTCCGCGACGACGACGGCAACTCGGACGTCCTCTTCCAGACCTCCGACACCACCTGGCAGGCCTACAACGAGTACGGCGGCAAGAGCCTCTACATGGGCGGCCCCGGGAGCAATCCCAGCCGGGCCTACAAGGTCAGCTACAACCGCCCGCTGACGGTGCGGGAAACGGGCTCCGAGGACGCCCCGTTCAACGCCGAGTACCCGATGGTCCGCTGGTTGGAGCGAAACGGGTATGACATCAGCTACACGACCGGCATCGATTCCGACCGGCGTGGCGCCGAGATCCTCGAGCACGACCTGTTCCTCTCGGTGGGGCACGACGAGTACTGGTCGGGCGCGCAGCGAGCCAACGTCGAAGCGGCGCGGGACGCTGGCGTAAACCTCGCCTTCTTCAGCGGCAACGAGGTCTTCTGGAAGACGCGCTGGGAGAACAGCACCGCCGGCCCGGTCACCAGCTACCGCACTTTGGTCTGTTACAAGGAGACCCACGCCAACGCGAAGATCGATCCGGCGGGGGCGAGCATGTGGACCGGGACCTGGCGCGATCCTCGCTTCAGTCCGCCCGCCGACGGCGGTCGCCCCGAGAACGAGCTGACCGGCACCAGCTTCGCGGTCAACTCGGGCACCGCCGCGATCGAGGTTCCGGGAGAGGACGCGGGGTTGCGGCTGTGGCGCAACACCGACATCACCGAACTGGCGCTCGGCGAAACCACCACCCTGGGAGAAGACACGCTGGGCTACGAGTGGGACGAGGACCCCGACAACGGCTTCCGGCCGGCCGGCCTCGTGCCGCTCTCCTCGACCACGGTCAACGTGCCGCAGAAACTGCTCGACTACGGCAGCAACTACGGCCCAGGCGACGTCTCCCATAGCCTGACCCTCTACCGCGCCGACAGCGATGCGCTGGTGTTCGGCGCCGGGACGGTGCAGTGGTCGTGGGGTCTGGACGGCGAGCACGACCGTGGCAACGATCCCCCCGACTCACGCATGCAGCAGGCGACCGTGAACCTGTTCGCCGACATGGGTGTTCAGCCCGGCACGCTGCAGGCCGGCTTGGTGGCGGCGACCGAGTCAACCGACACGACCCCGCCGGTGACCTCGATTTCGACCCCGATCGACGAAATGGAGGTATCGACGGGACAGCCGTTCACGATCAAAGGTCACGCCTCGGACTCCGAAGGCGAGGGCAATGGCGGGGGCGAAGTGGGCGCGGTCGAAGTCTCGGTGGACGAGGGAGAAACTTGGCATCTCGCCGAAGGGACCGACCCCTGGAGCTACGACTGGACGCCTGGAGGGCTGGGCGCGGCGACGATCATGGCGCGCGCGGTCGATGACAGCGGCAACCTGGAGACCCCGGGCGACGAGGTCACCGTCAATGTCGTCGCTCACGCCTGTCCCTGCACAATTTGGGACAAATCCTTCTCCGGTCCCCAGGACAACGACTCGAAAGCGATCGAACTGGGCGTCAAGTTCCGCGCCGACGTCGCCGGCTTCATCAGCGGAATCCGCTTCTACAAGACCGCCGGCAATACCGGCACCCACGTCGGGCGCCTGTGGACGCTTGGCGGCACCCAGCTCGGCCAGGTCACGTTTACGGGCGAGTCCGGCACCGGCTGGCAGGAGGCGCACTTCGAAAATCCGGTGGCGATCAACGCGGGCACCACCTACATCGCCGCCTATCACGCCCCGGTAGGGCGCTACGCCTCGATCGAGGACTACTTCAAACTCGTCGGTACCGACAACCCGCCCCTGCACGCGCTCGCCGACGGGGTCGACGGCCCCAACGGGATCTACAAGTACGGAGCTGCCGGAGGGCTCTTCGCCAGCGGCGGTCCCAATACCTTCCACTCGGAGAACTACCTGGTCGACGTCGTCTTCGAAAAAAAACTGGCGCCGGACACGACCCCTCCCATCATCGGCAATCGCAGTCCCGTGGACAAAGCGACGGAAGTCGCCAGGGACGTCATGGTCAGCGCCAGCTTCGATGAGGCGATGAATCCCGCCACGATCAGCGGTTCGACCGTCCAGCTGAAAGACCCCTTGGGCACGCTGGTCCCCGCGTCCGTCAGCTACGACGCGGGTCTGCACAAAGCGACGCTCGATCCAACCGAATCGCTGGAGTACGCGACGACCTACACCGCCACGGTCAAAGGGGGGCCGACCGGGGTCGCAGACGTTGCGGGGAATCACCTCGTTGCCAGCTCGAGTTGGTCCTTCACGACGGTTGCCCCGCCGCCGCCACCGCCCGACGAAGGACCGGGTGGTCCGATCCTGGTCATCGCCAACGCCGCCAACCCGTTCAGCCGTTACTACGCCGAAATCCTCCGGGCCGAAGGCCTGAACCAGTTCACGATCACCGAGATAACCAATCTCACCCCTGCGCTGATCGCCAAATACGACGTGGCGATCCTCGGCGAGGGGCCTGTCAGCGCGGGACAGACCACCACGCTCACCAACTGGGTCCAGGCGGGCGGAAACCTGATCGCCATGCGCCCGGAAGGCAAACTCGCCAGCCTGCTCGGCATCAACTCCGCCGGGAGCACGCTGGCGAACGCCTATCTGAAAGTGGACACCGCCTCGACTCCTGGCATAGGAATCGTCGGCGACACGGTTCAGTTCCACGGGACGGCCGATCGCTACACGACCGCCGGGGCGCAGGCGGTCGCGACCCTGTACTCGAACGCGTCGACGTCGACCCCGAATCCAGCGGTGACGCTGCGCGACGTGGGTTCGAACGGGGGTCAGGCCGCAGCCTTCACCTACGACCTTGCCAAGTCGGTCGTCTACACGCGCCAGGGCAACCCGGCCTGGGACGCGCAGGAGCGCGATGGCCTCAGCCCGGTTCGTTCCAATGACCTGTACTACGGCGCCAAAGCCGGCGACGTGCAGCCGGATTGGGTCGACCTCAACAAGGTTGAAATTCCACAGGCCGACGAGCAGCAGCGACTGCTGACGAACCTGATCGAGCGGATGAATGTCGACCGCAAGCCGCTGCCGCGCTTCTGGTTCCTGCCGTACGACTACAAGGCTGCGGTCGTGATGACCGGGGACGATCACGGCAACAACGGCACGACCGGACGCCTCGAACACCACAAAGCCCTGGACCCCCCCGGGTGCGTCGTGGCGAAATGGCAGTGCGTGCGATCGACGTCCTATATCTACCCGAACACGCCGATCAGCGATACGAAAGCCGCCGCCTTCGTCGCCGAAGGCTTCGAGATCGGGGTCCACATCACGACCGGCTGTAGGGATTGGGACGATCAAAAAGACCTCGAAACGGTTTACTCGAACCTCCTCTCGGAATTCGCCACCAAATTCCCGAGCGTGCCGTCGCCGACGACGAACCGGATGCACTGCATCGTCTGGACCGATTGGGCCACGCAACCCAAAGTCGAGCTGAAAAACGGGATTCGTCTCGACACGACCTACTACTACTGGCCCGCGGCCTGGGTGCAGAACAGGCCGGGCATGTTCACCGGGTCGGGTATGCCGATGCGCTTCGCCAACATCGATGGCTCGTTGATCGACGTCTACCAGGCAGCGACCCAGATGACCGACGAGTCGGCGCAGACGTATCCGTTCAACGCCGACAAACTCCTCGACAACGCACTGGGCGCCAAAGGGTTCTACGGCGCATTCGTTGCCAACATGCACACCGACAAAGTCGTGCTGCCCGAATCGGACGCGATCATCGCTTCGGCTCAAGCTCGGGGCGTGCCAATCGTCTCGGCTCGCCAGATGCTGACCTGGCTGGACGGCCGCAACCAGTCCTCGTTCGGGTCGATCGGGTGGTCGGGCAACGAGCTCAGCTTCACGATCAGTCCCGGCTCCGGCGCAAGCGGGCTGCGGGCGATGGTTCCGACGAGCTCCGCAGTAGGCCCGCTCAGCGGGCTCAAACGCGGTGGGACGCCGGTCACGACGACCACCAGCACGATCAAGGGAATCGAGTACGCGTTCTTCGACGCCACCGCTGGCAGCTACACGGCGACCTACGCCGCCAAAGCATCCCCAGTCATCTCCAACGTCCAAGCGCAGGCCAAAAACGACGGTACTGCCACCGTCACCTGGGACACGAATGAGTCGGCCACTTCGCGGGTCGACTACGGGACCAGCGCTGGCTCCCTTCCGTTCAACGTGAGCAACTCGTCACTTGTCGCCTCGCACAGCCTGCAGCTCTCAGGGTTGGAACCAGACACCACCTATCACTTCCGGGTGACCTCGGTAGACAGCGAGGCGAACTCCGTGACCGAGCCGGATCTGCTGCTCTCGCCGAAAACCTTCGTCACGCCGCCGGCTGCACCGCTGCTGAGCGCCGTGGTTCCCACTTCCCCCGCGAACCAGAACTCACCGAAAGTGGTGGGCTCGGCCGCGGCGGGTACCACGGTCAACCTCTATGCCGGCTCCGGCTGCTCCGGCTCGCCTGTCGCCACGGTGACCGCCGCTGGGCTCGCGGCTGGCATCGCGGTCAGCGTGGCCGACAACTCGACCACTTCTTTCCGTGCCACCGCGGCCTCGGGCGCGGGTACCTCGGCCTGCTCGGCCCCCATCGTCTACGTCGAGGACTCGAACGCCCCCGAGACCCAGATCGACACCAAACCCGCGGCGATCGCCAACAGCACCACGGCCAACTTCGCTTTCAGTGGCTCCGACCCCGGCGGCTCGGGCATCGCCTCCTTCGAATGCCGCCGCGACGGCGGCGCCTGGAGCGCCTGCACCTCGCCGCAGGAATACACCGGCTTGGCCGAGGGCAACCACAGCTTCGAAGTCAAAGCGATCGACAAAGCCGGCAACACCGACTCGACCCCAGCCACCTATAGCTGGACGGTCGACAGTAAAGCCCCCGAGACCCAGATCGACACGAAACCGGCGGCGCTGGTCAACGTCACCACGGCGAACTTTGCTTTCTCGGGTTCCGACCCCGGCGGATCGGGCATCGCTTCCTTCGAATGCCGCCGCGACGGCGGCGCCTGGAGCGCCTGCACCTCGCCGCTCGAATACACCGGCTTGCTGGCAGGAGCCCACAGCTTCGAAGTCAAAGCAATCGACAAAGCGGGCAACGTCGATAGCACCCCAGCCACCTACAACTGGCAGATCGACCTGAGCGCACCGGCGGTGACGATCGACTCCCTCTCCAAAGCGCTACTCAAAGCGGGGGAGACGAGCGATGTGACCTGGCACGCCAATGAGAACGGCAGCTTCGAGCTGCGGGTCGGCGGCGCCGACTGCACGGCGGGAACCGTCGTAGCCTCCGGCGCCTACGCCAACCAGCCCGCCACCCAGGTCTCCAACGTCAC
>JBAREU010000001.1:0-2077 GCA_049796515.1 Solirubrobacterales bacterium | reverse complement strand
CGATGCGGGCGCGCTGCAACGCCAGCAGGTTCTCCGCCGCGGGCGGCAGCGGGCCGAAGCGGTCGACCAACTCGTCGCCGATCGCGCGCAGGTCGCCCGGGGCACGAGCGGCGACGATGCGGCGGTGGACGTCAATCTTCGCCGCCTCGAAGGGGATGAAGGAGGCGGGTAGGTAGGCGTCCACTGGGACGTCGAAGCGCAGCGGCTCCGGCGCCTCCTCGCCCTCCTCCCCGGCCGTGCCCGCCTCCGCCACCGCCTCGTCGATCATCTGGCAGTAGAGCTCGAAGCCGACTGCGGCGACGTGGCCCGACTGCTCATCGCCGAGCAGGTCGCCGGCGCCGCGGATGTCGAGGTCGCGCATCGCGATCTTGAAGCCGGAGCCGAGCTCGGTGTGGTCGGCGAGGGTCGAGAGCCGCGCCGCGGCCTCCTCGGTCAACGCCTCGGCCGAGGGGTAGAGCAGGTAGGCGAAGGCACGCTCGCGCGAGCGGCCCACCCGGCCGCGGATCTGGTAGGCCTGGGCCAGGCCGAGCCGGTCGGCGCGCTCGACGATCAGCGTGTTAGCGGTGGGGATGTCGAGGCCGGACTCGATGATCGTCGTCGTCACCAGGCAGTCCGCCTCGCCGCGGAGGAAGCGCATCATCGTCTCCTCCAGCTCTGCCTCATCCATCTGCCCGTGCGCTTCGGCGACCCGCGCCTTCGGCGCCAGCGAGCGCAGCCGCTCGGCCATCTCGGGGAGGCTCTCGATCCGGTTGTGGAGGAAGAAAGCCTGGCCACCACGCTCCAGCTCGCGCTCGATCGCTCGCTGCACCAGGTCCTCGTCGTAGGGCCCGACATAGGTGCGAACCGGACGGCGGCCCTCGGGGGGCGTCTCGATCGTCGAGATGTCGCGCAGCCCGGCCAGGCTCATCTGCAGCGTCCGCGGGATCGGCGTCGCCGAGAGAGCGAGCACGTCGACCTTCAGCTTCAGCTGCCGCAGCAGCTCCTTCTGCTTGACGCCGAAGCGCTGCTCCTCGTCGACGATCAACAGGCCGAGGTCCTTGGCACGAACGTCGCGCGAGAGCAGCCGGTGGGTGCCGACGAGGACGTCGACCTCGCCCGCGTGGAAGCGCGCCAGCACCTCCTTCACCTCGGCCGGCTTGCGCAGGCGCGAGACCCAGTCGAGGGTGAAGGGAAGGTCGGCGAGGCGCTCGCGGAAGGTGCCGAAGTGCTGCTGGGCGAGGATCGTCGTCGGCGCCAGCATCATCACCTGCTTGCCATCCGAAGCGGCCTTGACCGCGGCGCGCAGCGCCACCTCGGTCTTGCCGAAGCCGACGTCGCCGCAGACCAGGCGGTCCATCGGCTGCTCCGATTCCATGTCGCCCTTGACCGCCTCGATCGCCTCCATCTGGTCGGCGGTCTCGCGGTAGGGGAAGGCGGTCTCCATCGCTATCTGCCACTCGCCATCGGGTGGGAAGGGGTGACCCTTGCGCGTGCGCCGCTCGGCGTAGAGGTTGAGCAGCTCGCCTGCCAGCGCCCCGGCCGCCTTGCGGGCGCGAGCCTTCATGTTCTGCCAGCGCTTGCCGCCCAGGGCCGAGAGCGCCGGTTCGGCCCCGGCGCCGACGTAGCGGCTCAGCTTGGCCAACTGGTCGGTGGGGACGTAGACGCGGTCCTCGCCCTTGTATTCGAGGTAGAGGTAGTCGCGGCTGACGCCGCCGACCTCGCGCGTCTCGAAGCCGGCGAAGCGGGCGACGCCGTGGTCCTCGTGGACGACGTAATCGCCGACCCGCAGGTCGCTGAAGGCGAGCCGGCCGCGGGCGGCTCCCGGGGCTCGATCCTCGGCGCGGCGACGGCGGTGGACGAGGCGGCGGAAGGGATAGACGGCGAGCTTCAGCTCAGGGCTAACGAAGCCCTCGCGCAGGCGCGCCTCGGCGAAGGCCAGGCCCGGATCGGGCGAGAGGCGGCCGCCGTCGAGCAGGGCGGCGTCGAGGCGTTCGAGGCCGTAGCGGGAGCGTTCGGCCTCGCCGCGATTGTCGAAGGCGACGACGGTGCGGTAGCCGGAGCGGACGAGTTTCTCCAGCTCGCCCTCGGCCTCCTTGAC